>JAILIC010000072.1 GCA_024695475.1 Treponema sp. | reverse complement strand
TGTTGAAGGTATATAAAGGTGAAATGATATGAGTAAAAAAACAATTTCAGAAAAACTGCATATTATTCTCATATTGCTTTGTGCAATTCTTATTCCTGCTTTTTTAATTGTGTATAGCATTCAATCTCGTAGATACGAAATATTGGAACAAGAAGTTGCTGAACTTGAAAAAAAACAGGTTGAACTTATTGAGGAAAATAAAACATTGATAACAAATATAAGTATACTTTCCAATTCAAATAGAATTGAGAAAATTGCAGAAGAACAACTAGGAATGCACAAAGCTGATAGTGGCGAAATTGTACGTGTCGAAATGAAGGAGTCTCAATGATGAAGACACTGTTAGACTATTCTAATTTGGTTTCTGCTGTAAAAGGACAGAGTATTTGTACTGTCCCCGAAAAAACACGCATATTTACGAGCGTAGCTACAGATAGCAGAAATGTGGTAAAAGATACACTTTTTGTTCCTCTTGTTGGCGAAAAACAAGATGGACATATATATATTCCGATGGCAATCGAAAAAGGAGCGTCGATTGTATTTGTTAATCGACTTTTTTTTGAAAACCATGCTGATATCATAGCTGAGTATTCTAATAAAGTAGCAGTAATTGTTGTTGAAAATACTTTACATGGGTTACAAGATGCAGCTGAGGCGTATGTAAACCAATTTCCGCAGTTGATAAAAGTTGGTATCACAGGTTCTAGCGGGAAAACAACTACAAAAGAGTTATGTGTATCGATATTATCACAAAAGTATACAGTTGTGAGCACTGTTGGTAACTTAAACTCTGAAACAGGTTTGCCTTTGTCTGTTTTTAAGATTCAGCCAAGTGATGAAGTTGGAATATTTGAACTGGGAATGAATCGGGAAAATGAAATCGGTGAAATTGCGAAGGTCTTAAAACCTGAGTACGCGGTAATAACCAATATTGGAAATGCACATATCGGTATATTAGGTTCCCGACAAAATATTGCAAAAGAAAAGCGAAAAATCTGTACGTATATATCTGAAAAAGGAACCGCGTTTATTCCTGCTCATGATGATTTTGCTTCCTATCTTGCAGATGGTGTACGTGGAAATGTTGTATTCTACGGCAAATCCCTAAGTGATGCCGGTGTGGTATTTTTACATGATGATGGAATTGAAGGTACTTCATTTTCTATTGATGGTATACCAGTACAGTTAAAGTTGCCGGGAAAGTATAATTTTAATAATGCGTTGGCAGCGATTGAGCTTGGTAAGGTGCTCGGATTATCTGCAGAGCAGATAAAAAAAGGTATTGAAGCATTACGCCCTATGTCTGGTAGAAGTGAAATTATACATATGCAGGTTACTAATGCTGAAGAACAGTTGTGCGAAATAACCGTACTAAAAGATTGTTACAATGCAAACCCTGATTCTATGCAAAAGGCCCTGGAGTTAAGTACAACAGTTGGAGGACGTCGTATATATATTTTAGGAGATATGCTTGAATTAGGCAGTACATCGAAAGAAACGCATTCTGAAGTGGGGTCTTTTATTGTACAGAATTGTATACGAAATAGTGATATTGTCTATTTTGTTGGATCTGAAATGAAGTGGGCGGCTGATGTCGTCCAGAAAAATGGATATAAAAATTGTCGGTACTACAAAGATTTTGATGATGCATCAATACAAACGCTTTGTATGGATCTAAAAGCAGCATTAAAAAATAATGACTTTATACTCTTAAAAGGTTCTCATGGAATCGGTTTGGAGCGTATTGTATCTTTATTACAAAAATAGCTGTAAAAAGAAAAGGGAAAAAAAGTGGAATCTTATAGTTTTTACGCAGATCAAACAATTGGAGATGAAAATAAAAGTGATATTTTATTTTTAGTCTCGGTTATTTTATTGTGGGGTCTTGGTATTTTTACATTATATATTTCTTCTTCTAATTTTGGTTTGCGCTTGTTTTCTGATTCCTTATATTTTGTTAAACGTCAGTTAGTAAGTTCATTCTTTGGATTTCTTTGTTTCGGTTTGTTTTGTATTTGTGGTACTGGAACAATTAGACGATACTTGCCACTCGTGGTAATAGGATCTTTTATACTCTGTTGTTTGACGATTGTGCCAGGTATTGGTATTACCCGTAATGGAGCACCTCGATGGATTCGTATACCATTTTCGACATTTCAACCATCAGAGGCAGCAAAAGTTGCAGTGATATTATTCCTTGCAAATCTGTTTGATAAACAAGCCGATGTACCAGTAAAAGAGGATCGCTCGTATTTACCTGCAGTGGTCGGTTTTTTGAGTTTTTTGTTTGTTATTATTGTCATACAAAAAGACTTTTCAACTGCACTATTTATGTTTGGTATTGGAGTCATTTTGTTTATCGTAACAGGTGCAAAAATATTGTGGCTTGTTCCTTTTTCTTTTTTAGCAATACCCGCTTGTTTTATAGCTATTACCAGTGAACAGTATCGTATTAATCGATTGATAGCTTTTTTACGACCTGAACAGGATATCCAGGGCATTAATTATCAGAGTTTTTCAGCACATAGGGCTATCAATGCTGGTGGTTTCTGGGGACAGGGCATAGGATCATTTTTGACAAAAATTGATAGTATTCCAGAAATTCAAGCCGATTATATTTTTGCAGGTTGGGTTGAGGCTATGGGATTTGTCGGTGTGCTTATCTATTTTGCCTTATTGATTTTTTTTGCTTGGAGAGCATTAAAAATTGCTTTTGCATGTACTGATAGATTTACAGCATTTGTAACGTTTGGTTTTGCATCTCTTATTGTATTACAATCTGTAGTGAACTGTGCTGTCGTGTGTGGAGTTATTCCGTCTACAGGAATTCCTTTGCCCTTCTTTTCGTCAGGTGGTTCATCGATAATTATGACGTTGGCAATGTGTGGTTTTATGTATAGTGCTTCACATATTACTGGAGATAAAAATGAAAGTGCAATAATAAAGGGGGAAAATTTACTTTATGAGTGATTTTAGTGCTCCAAATAGCAGGTATGAATCATTATATCGAAAGGAATCTGATTCTGATGAAAAGAAAATTCGCATTATAAAAATCGTGTTTTTTGTATTGTGCTTTCTACTCCTTGTCGAAGCTGCTGTATATAAATGTGTGATGCCTGCAATACGTTTTCCTAAAATTTCTTTTATGGGATTGCATAGTTATACACAAGAACAGTTGTTACAGACTTTAGAGCCTCTTTCTCAACAAAACTGGTTGCGTTTTGATTCAGCTCAGGCAGTTTCAATATTATCTTCTGTATCGGCTATTGAATCAGTATCAGTGGTAAAACATTTTCCTGATACAGTTGTTATTTCTATTGTAGAACGAAGTCCTGTTGCATTGACTTTTGTGAGCAAAGATAATAGGAGTATCCCTGTTCAAATAGATAAAAATGGTGTATTATTCTCAACAAGTGGTGAAAAATCCGCAATTGATGGATCAGTTCCGATAATATCAGGACTGCCTATTGAACATCTTAACAATGGTATGCGAATCCCGGTAAAATATCGTAATTTGATTGATAGAATTACGGAAATCCAGAATTTGCCCCAAAAATATTTTGCAGCGATATCTGAAATTTGTGTTATTCCTAAGGAATATGGTAATTTTGAGTTAGTTCTCTTTCCTGCAAATTCTCATGTTAGGGTGTTAACCGATCGAGCTTTAACTATTGAAGCTTTACAGTATATGATGGTTGTTCTTGATGTGGTAAAATCTATAGATCCAGAAATATCAGAAATTGATTTGCGGTATGGTTCGGTTTCGTATCGAAAATAAGAAACCGAGGTGGAGGAGATCTTGAGCAGCGTAGTAGGCTTGGATATTGGTACCAGTTTTGTTCGCGCCGCTATTGGCGAAATTGGCGAAAATGGGGAAGTTGAAATTATAGGTGTCGCTTCTCGTCCGTCTGCTGGTTTACGAAATGGCGTAATTGTTAACATTGAAGCCGCAATGTCGATTATAAAAGATACACTGGAAGCTGCAGAGCAGAATGCTGGTGATGAAGTTAAATCATGTGTTACGGCTATTGGTGGTACTCAGATTGAAAGTCTCAATTCACGAGGGTTAGTAGCTGTTACTTCACATGGAAAATCAAATAGAGAAATTACAAGTCAAGATGTTGAACGTGTAATAGAAGCAGCAAATGCAATTCAAATTCCTATGGATCGAGAAATGCTGCATGTTGTTCCTCAAGAGTATATCGTAGACGGATTACGGGGAATAAAAGACCCAATTCATATGATGGGCTTGCGTCTCGAGGCCGAAGTGCATATTGTCACGGCGTCAAAAACTGCCATTCAAAATGTAAGGGCTTGCGTGTCACGAGCTGGGTATGCTCTTGATGGAGTAAAGTTAAAAACACTTGCAGCAACAGAAGCAGTTGTTCATGAAGATGAGTTGGAATTAGGCTCAATATTGATTGATCTTGGTGCAGGAACAACAGATGTTATAGTTCTTGTCCATGGTGCTCCTGTAAGTACTGTGTCTATACCTGTTGGTGGTAATCTGGTAACCAATGATATTTCAATTGTGAAAGGTATTCCGACTGCGGTTGCAGAAAAAATAAAGATTGAGTCTGGAAATTGCTGGTTACCAGGGATAGGAGAACCTGAATCAGTTATTATCCCAGGTGTGGGCGGACGTCCGCCTGAGGAAACTACACAAGTTGAATTGTGTCAGATTATTCAACCACGTATTGAAGAAATATTTACAATGGTTCGAAATGCCATTGTTCGTAAAACAAATATTCGGCAACTTTCTGGAAATATCATTTTGACTGGTGGTGGAGCTCAGATGAAAGGAATTGTTGAGCTGGCTCAGAATGTGTTTGGAACAACTGCTGTTAGACTTGGTATTCCTGAAATGCTTGGTGGTATTGAAGAAGATTATCGTCGACCTGAATTTGCTACTGCTGTAGGACTGGTTGTTGGCAGCAAAGGTATGGCACGTCCATCTGATGGACATAAAAAACACCGTCAGTCAGAAAAAGCAGGGCGTGAAAATACTGAAAGTGTTTTTTCAAAATTGAAGAAAATGTTTTTTTAACTAAGCGTATAAGAAAAAATGGGTGGGGAGGATAAAAATGCTTGGTGATTTATCTGTTTTAGATGATTCTGGTTCAAAACTAGAAACCGTGAGCCCAACAGTTATAAAAGTAATCGGTTGCGGTGGGGGCGGTTCCAACGCTGTCAATCGCATGATAGATGCTAATATTCAGAATGTTGACTTTATAGTTTTGAATACTGATTTGCAGGCATTGAATGCATCTCACGCACCAAAAAGAATTGCTATTGGTCAAAAGGTTACTGGTGGTTTAGGTGCTGGAGGAGTACCAGAAATAGGTCAAAAAGCCGCAGAAGAAGATGCCGAAACCATTAAGAATGTACTTAAGGGTGCAAATATGGTTTTTATCACCGCTGGTATGGGTGGTGGTACAGGTACCGGTTCTGCTCCTGTTGTAGCAAGAATTGCTCGTGAAATGGGCGCACTTACTGTTGGTGTTGTTACGACACCATTTGATTTTGAAGGTAATCATCGTCGTTTGAGTGCTCAAGAAGGAATTCGCCGTTTACATGAGCAGGTTGATTCATTGATAGTTATCCCAAATCAACAGTTACTAAATATTGTTGATAAAAAAACGCCTATCAGACAAGCTTTTTTGGTTGCTGATGATGTTCTTCGTCAAGGTGTACAAGGTATATCAAATATTATTACACAATCTGGTGATGTTAATACCGATTTTGCTGATGTTCGTCATGCTATGCAAGGACAGGGGGATGCTATTCTTGGTGTTGGCACTGCTTCGGGTGAAAATAGAGCTATTGATGCAGCTACAGCTGCTATCAAGAATCCTTTGCTCGAAAATTCAAGTATTGATGGTGCAAAGAACTTACTTATTAATATCTGTTCTAGCGAAGATTTGTCATTGAGCGAAACTGATGAAATAATGAAGATTGTAACAGCTTCTGCAGATCCTGACCGTCAGGTTTTCTGGGGACAGGTTATTGATCCTGATATGGGTGATAATGTAAGTGTTACCGTAATTGCAACAGGATTTGGTTCAAAGGCCGAGCCTGCTGTCGCCTCAGCTCCTTCTGAGGTTGCAGCCGTAACAACAACACCTGAAGTTGATGATAATATTTTTGATCAGGGAGAGTTTGAAAAAATCACGCATAAGCCTGATGCTGTAGAAATGGCAAAGCCGATTGTAAAACAAACGGTTCCAAGTTTATTCGATGATGAAGAAAAAAGTGTACAAAATGAGATGCCAACTCAACCAACTCTTGGTAATGCTTTGAGTCAGGTCGCACAGCGTTCTTCTCAACAATCTATTACTCCTCCTGCTGGTTTTCATGCATCTTCTGATGATTTGATGCAACCAGCTTGCTGGAGAAATAACCTAAGTCGAACCATTAATCTCGGTAACAAGTAAACGGTATGGGTGCGGACCCTAAACTGACTATAGAAACATTTCTATCACAGTTTTACTCCGATCTTCTGCTGGTTGAGCGAAATTCAGTTCAAACAGCAGAAACCTATAGGATTGCAGCCCAAGAGTTTCTGCAATGGTGTACTGGTGAGTGTATAAAACTTAGGGCTATTACTCTTCATGACTTATCGTATTATCTTGTTTGGCGTAAGACCCATGGGTGCAGTGAACTGACTATCGCAAAAGATATTTCTGCGTTGCGCGCACTCGGTTCTTTTTTAGTACGAGCCAAAATGTGGTCGGAAAATTATGCATTGCTTCTTGATCGACCAAAGGCTGCTCGTTCTTTGCCTCATGTTTTAACCATCGATCAAATAGAAAAACTTTTATCAGTTATTGATACAACTTCCCCGTTAGGTATTCGCGATGATGCAATTTTTGAACTTATTTATTCCTGTGGGTTACGTATAAGTGAAGCAGCTGGTTTGCTTTTAGAAAATATTCATTTAAATGAACAATTACTCATGGTTCATGGTAAAGGAGATAAGGAACGGCTTATCCCCTTTGGCGATGTGGCAAAAGATAAACTACTTCGCTATTTAAATGAGGCACGTCCTCGGTTGGTTGGTAAAAAAATAGTTAAGGAAGTATTTGTTAATTTTCGAGGTGATCCTATTTCTCGTAAAGGAATTTGGAAAAGGTTTCAAGAATTGGAAGCTCTGTCTGGTGTAACTGCAAAAGTGCATACACTACGACATTCCTTTGCTACTCATTTGCTTGCTGGAGGTGCAGACCTGCGTTCTGTGCAAGAGTTGCTCGGACATGCAGACTTGACTACAACACAGATTTATACTCATATTGATGATAAAGAATTAGAAGATTATCATAAACAATACTTTCCTGGTCATAAAAACTAGAGTATAGTATAGGGTAAAGGGGTGTTCTATGCGCCGATTATTGTTCATAAGTATAGTAGCGGTTTCTTTTCTTTTTACAGGATGTATAAAATCTAATAAAACAATTATTAGAATGCAGAAATTAGAAGAAAATGTGCAAAAAAGTCCTACGACAATTGAAGAATTGAAAGCTGCGATAGCTAAATATCAAAATCGTGTAGCTGATATACAGTTGGCAAATGGCCAGATTGGTATCTGGTATAAGATATTGGGTACGCGCTATCTGGATAATAAAATGTACGGAGAGGCTCTTCATGCTTTTCAAAAAGCTTTGGAGTTTTATCCTGAAAATCAGAATCTCTATTATTATGTGGGTGTGTGTGCTGGCTGGATGTCAAAAGCATCTCTTGATTTTGAGGCAACTGGTAGCCAGACTAAAAAACGAAATTATTTATTGTTGGCGGAGTCTGCCTATAAACAGGCTATCCAGTTGGAGCCAAAATATGTACGAGCATTGTTGGGATTATCGATACTGTATGTGAATGAGTTCCATACAAGTGATAAAGCTATTCCATTATTGGAGCTGGTGTTGTCTGTTGATAAAAAGAATATAGATGCTATGTTTTTGCTTGCCGGTGCCTATTATGCGACAGGTATGTTTGATGAGTCTGTCGCGATGTATGACACATTGATTGCTACTTCAAAATCTGATGCGAATAAAAAAATTGCAGAAGAGAATAAGCGTGCTGTTCTAAATGCCGCCTATGCAAAATGAAACGTGACGTTTTATTGGCAATAGCCTTGTCTCTTTCTCACTTTCTTTCTCTAAAAGAAAAATTATTTTTATATTCTACTATTGACAGTATTGATAACCTTCGGTTACTGTCTATTAAAGAACTTTCAGATATTCTTAACAGAACGTGTAGATCAAAGTCTTGGAGTGGCGCTTCTGTTGTCAAAGAGGCCGAAAAAGCTCTTTTTATTGCAAAAAAAATGGGCATTATTCCCATACTTTTTTTTGATGCTGAGTATCCCTCTTTGCTACATGAAATTGTTGATTCTCCATTCGTTTTGTTCTGTCGTGGAGCATTAGAAGTTCTAGCTTCGGATTGTATATCTGTAGTTGGTACTCGTCGTTTAACTGCTGAAGGAAAAAAAGCGGCATTTGATTTTGCAGCGGAAGCTGCAAATGATGGTGTTTGTGTAGTTTCAGGATTAGCGTATGGTACTGATGCTGCAGCCCATGAGGGAGCATTGTCAGTCCATGGCAAAACAGTGGCTGTCCTTCCGAGCGGTATAGACACCATAGTACCTCATTCGCATATTCGTCTTGCGCAAAAAATTCTCACAAATGGTGGGTGCCTAATGAGTGAGTATGTGCCGGGCGTAGGGGCTGAGCCATGGCGGTATGTACAACGTAATCGTATAATAGCAGGATTGTCTCCGGCAACATTGGTGGTTCAGGCACCGCCTGGAAGTGGGGCGTTGATAACTGCTGATTTTGCACTTTCCTATGATAGGGATGTGTTATTTCATCAGGTTTGTTTTGAAACAAATGCAAAACTTGTTTCAGAGGAAGTTCGTAAACAATTGGCAGTAAGTGTTGCACATGGTGAAAAAAAACGGTATAAACTGGAAAATGTGCCGGAAAACTATGTACGCGATGGTGCTCCGGTGATACAGAATTATGCTGATTATGTACGGTGTTTAACTGAAATGCCTGGAAGCAGAATGAACGAATTAGTTGATACACAATTGAGATTATTTTGATAGCAGAGATAGAAAGAGGTTATGATGACTGAAACAAAGAAAAGTACTTCCGTGAAGAAGACTAAAACAACAAAGAAGTCAACAACAACTAAAAAAAATAAAAAATCAACATTGGTAATAGTAGAATCTCCTGCGAAGGCTCATACAATTGAAAAATATCTAGGTCCGGGCTATACCGTAAAAGCATCGATGGGACATCTGATTGATTTACCAAAATCTCGTATTGCTATAGATATTGATAATAATTTTGAACCTGAATATATAACCGTTCGTGGAAAAGCGAAACTGTTAAAAGAATTACAAAAAGATGCAAAAAAAGCGACTACTGTTCTTCTTGCAAGTGATAATGACCGTGAAGGGGAAGCCATCGCATGGCATTTGCGAAATGCATTACAAGATCAAACAGAAGGAACTATCAAGCGTATTGTGTTTAATGAGATAACTCCTGTTGCAATAAAAGAAGCAGTAAAAGCACCAGGTGATATTGATGAAGATAAAGTAAATGCACAAAAGGCACGACGTGTACTGGATCGTCTTGTTGGTTATAATTTAAGCCCTCTTTTGTGGAAAAAGGTAAAGAATGGTTTGTCAGCTGGTCGTGTACAATCGGTTGCATTACGACTTATCTGTGAAAGGGAAGATGCTGTAGAGCATTTTATTCCAGAAGAGTATTGGACGCTTGAAGCTGATTTTATAAAGGGTAAATCTAAGTTTTCTGGCGAGCTGATATCATATAAATCTGAAAAATTGGATTTAAAAACACAGAGTGCCGTTGATGCCATTATAGACGAAATAAAAAATAGTACCTGCGTTGTTTCAGATATAAAAACTTCAGATAAGACTGTTCGCCCAAAGCCGGCCTTTACTACATCAAAAATGCAACAGGTTGCTGCAAACCGATTGGGTTTTACGTCTCGTAAAACCATGCAGGTTGCCCAACAATTGTACGAAGGCGTTAATATTGGCAGTAGTCGTGTTGGTTTGATAACCTACATGCGTACTGATTCTGTTCGTATAGCTCAGTCTGCTCTGGACGATGTACGTGATTGGATTTCTAAAAACTATCCAAATGATTTACCGCCAGAACCTATACAGTATGCGGTAGGTAAGGGGGCACAAGATGCTCATGAAGGTATTCGTCCCACATATGTTACCTATACCCCAGACTCTGTAAAAGAATATTTGACAAAAGATCAGTTTCGCTTATATAGCATTATTTGGGAACGCTTTGTTTCAAGCCAGATGAATAATGCAAAAAATAGAACTACAAGTATTGAAATTACTGCAGGAGATGCAGTCTTTAGATTATCAGCAAGTAAAATTATTGAAAAAGGTTTTTATAATGTAATAAAATTGCTTTCTTCAAAAGAAGAGCAGACTGGTAGTATCCCTTCTTTAAAAGTTGGCGAAGAAGTAAAAGCTCAATCGTTCTATCCTGAGCAGCATTTTACACAGGGCCCCGCTCGGTATACCGACGCTTCAATTGTTCGTGCATTGGAAGAAAAAGGTATTGGACGTCCATCTACATATGCCCCTATTATTTCTGTTTTGTTGGATCGCTATTATGTTACACGAAGTAACAAGCAGCTTGTTCCAACAACTTTGGGTCGTATGATTAGTAAGATTTTGGTGGAGTCTTTCCCTGAAGTTATCAGTGAAAAGTTTACAGCAGACGTTGAAACTGATTTGGATAAAGTAGAACAGCATGAACTCGTTTGGAATACCATGATCGGTAATTTCTTTACACCATTCAAACAATTGGTAGACGATGTAATGCTCAAGCAAGAAAGTGTCAAGGGAGCATTTGACGAACCAACAGATCAGGTATGTGACAAGTGTGGTAAGCCGATGGTAAAAAAATTAGGACGATTTGGATACTTTCTGGCGTGTTCAGGATTTCCTGAGTGCCATAATACCCGTTCTATTCCTTTGGCAAAGTGCCCTGTTCCTGGTTGTGATGGGGAAATTGTTGTCCGTAAGTCAAAGGGACGTGGTAAGGAGTTTTATGGTTGTACAAATTATCCAAAATGTACGTATATAACTCATTTTAAACCTACTGGTCAGTATTGTCCAAAATGTGGCTGGTTCCTCGTTGAAAAATTTGACAAAAAGAATGGTACGTATAAATCTTGTATTAATCCAGATTGTGATTATTTGCATTCTGCAGAAGATGATATAGCTGATGTGCCGCTGGAGTAAGCAAAACGTCTGAGCAAATAACTGTCGCACAAGTAGTTGACGAAATGCTACTTTATCTCGAAACCGTCCGAGGTTTTTCACCTCGTAGTCTTATTGCATATAAAACGGATTTGCAGCAACTGCTTACATTTTTAGGACATCAGCGTTTAATACGTGACGTATCTCTTGAGGATTTACGGTCTTGTATTGCAGAACTTTCAAAAAAGAAAAGGGCAGCAACTTCTATTAATCGATTTATTTCTGCAGTGCGTACTTTATTTGCTTATTGTCGAAAATTTCAGTATATTGAAACTAATCCGTCATTAGAATTGCATACGGTAAAACAACCGAAACATATGCCTCGATTTATGACGGAGGCTGAAATTGATGCGTTATGTAAGCAACCTGAACAAAAAGAGCTTTTATGGAAGGAACGTGATAAAGCTATTTTTGAAATGTTGTATTCATCAGGCTGCCGTGTGAGTGAATTAGCTTCTCTTAAGCTATCTGATTTTAATGGTAGATATGATTCTGTCATTATTACAGGAAAAGGCCGAAAAGACCGTAGAATTTATTTTGAAGAAGATGCTCAACTTGCATTAAAAACGTATTTGGAAGCACGAAAACAAAGATTTGGTATACATGGAAAACAGGACCTTGTTGATGCTTTGTTTGTTAATCAACGAGGGCATCCGTTGACGGTCGGTGGTATTACCTTGATAGTCTCGCGATATTCTGGAGTAGAGGGGACCAATCATCATCAGTCGCCTCATGCATTTAGGCACACATTTGCTACAGAAATGCTGACTCATGGTGCAGATATCAGAGTAGTACAAGAAATGCTTGGTCATGCAAGTATTTCGACAACCCAGCGGTATACCCATATAACTACGGAACGGTTGATTGAGATTTATAACCGTTCTCATCCGCATGGAGGAAAAAACGATGAGTGATCAAGAAAAAATTCGTAGTACGACGGTAATAGCGGTAAAAAGAAATGGAAAAGTTGCAATGGCTGGTGATGGTCAGGTAACTATGGGAAATACCGTTATGAAAGGTAATGCACGTAAAGTACGTCGGATTTATGATGGTAAGGTGTTGACTGGTTTTGCAGGCGCAACAGCAGATGCATTTACCTTGTTTGATAAGTTTGAGTCTCGCTTAAAGGAATTTAACGGTGATATTACACGTTCTGCTGTTGAATTGGCAAAGCAATGGCGTACTGATCGTACTATGAGCAGATTGGAAGCTCTTTTGCTTGTTGCAAATAAAGATAAGATTTTATTAATTTCCGGCAGTGGTGATGTTATTGAGCCTGAGACTGACATACTTGCTATTGGTTCTGGTGGTAATTATGCCTATGCAGCCGCATTAGCATATATGGAAAGCTCTAATTATTCCGCAAAAGAAATTGCTCAGAAAAGTCTAGAAATTGCAGGAAATATTTGTATTTATACTAATCATTCTGTTACTGTGGAGGAATTATAAAGTATGTCCGAAAAAATAGATTTGACACCTAGTGAGATAGTTGAAAAACTTGATACATATATTATAGGACAAAAAAATGCAAAGCGGGCTGTGGCCGTTGCTTTACGTAACCGTTTTAGACGTCTGCATTTATCAGCAGATATCAGGGATGAAGTAGCACCTAAAAATATTTTATTGATTGGTCCAACAGGAGTTGGAAAAACAGAAATTGCTCGTCGTCTGGCAAAATTGTGTAATGCACCTTTTTTAAAAGTCGAGGCCACTAAATATACTGAAATTGGATATGTTGGCCGTGACGTCGAGTCTATGGTCAGAGATTTAATGGCAGTCGGTTACAATGATGTAAAAGCTGAAATCGAAGAGACGATGCGTGAAAAATCTGTTCCGCGCGTTGAAGAAAAACTCCTTGATTTATTGCTCCCTGGATCTTCTCCTAAAGTGCATGAGCAAGAAGAAGTAAATCCTCTTGGTTTTATGATTGAGGATGGTACAAAACTTTCTGATACACAGCCAAAAAAGCCTGAGCAACCTGTTGATGCTTCAACTCGCGAAAAATTTAGAGAAATGTTACGTGAGGGTAAATTAGAAGATAGAGAAGTTGAACTGTCTGTAAAAAATCGCGGTATACAGTCTATGGGAGTGATTGCTGGTGGCAATATGGAAGATTTTGAAAAAAGTCTTTCAAATGTAGCTTCTCTTCTTGGAGGGGGACGACATCGTCGTACTCTGACAGTAAAAGAAGCTCGTAAAATACTTACTCAGGAAACATTGGACGAGATGATTGATTCTGACAAGGTTGCTGAGATTGCTCTAAAGCGTGTTGAGGAATCAGGTATTATTTTTATCGATGAAATTGATAAAATTGCAGTCAGGGGTGAGGCAGCTCATGGAGCAGATGTTTCAAGAGAAGGTGTTCAACGTGATATTCTGCCGATAGTTGAAGGTAGTAACGTTAATACAAAATATGGTGTCGTAGATACTACTCATATATTGTTTATTGCCGCAGGTGCGTTTAGCCTTTCTTCTCCAAGTGATTTGATACCTGAATTACAAGGTCGCTTCCCATTACGTGTAGAATTGGAGTCCTTGCATGCAGATGAGTTCCGTCGTATCTTGCTTGAGCCAAAAAATGCATTGACAAAGCAGTATATCGCTCTATTGGCGACAGAAGGGGTTACTCTAGAGTTTACCGATTCTGCAATATCACGAATGAGTGTACTGGCAGAAGAAGTAAATGCACATAGTGAAAATATTGGTGCCCGTCGTTTACATACCATTATGGAAAAGGTTATCGATGATATCTCTTTTGATGCTGACAAGCATTCGGGAGAGACCATTGTTATTGATGATGCATTTGTTGATAAAAGACTTCAGGGAATTACTGAAAACCAGGATCTTTCTCGTTATATTTTGTAATTTTCGCTAAATACTTTTGTTATAGTGCCGAAAATGACAGTATGAACACATTTGATCGCTCAATAGATTTATTACAACGCGCACTGGATGTAAATACACTGAGATATCAGGTAGCAGCAAACAATATGGCAAATTCGGAAGTGCCGAATTTCAAACGCTCTACAGTGAATTTCGAAAGTGAACTGAAGCGAGCTTTTGATTCTGAAAAAGAAGCAAAAGAAGGTTTTCAGTTAACAAGAACTGACAGCAGACATATCGCGTTGAATGAACCTTCTGATTGGCGTGATGTAGAACCGCGAAGAGTGGTTGACTATACGACAACTGCAAAGGCAAACGGTAATAACGTTGATGCTGAAACAGAAGCGATGAATGTGTTGAAAGTTCAGTTACAGTACAAATTGCTTACACAACTTGAAAGCTTTGAATTTGCTCAGGTTCGCACAGCAATGCGACGGTAAGGTAATTTAGAACATACGAGGTAAAATATGGGTTTGTTTTCAAGTATTAATATTGCAGCTACAGGTTTAAGTGTTGAACGATTAAGAACAGATGTTATTTCAAATAATATTGCCAATGCATCGACAACACGTACTCCAGAAGGCGGAGCTTTTAAACGTTCTCGTGTTGTTTTGGAACCAGTTGCAGCAGCAAATCCTCAATGGCGTACCCCGTTTGTTCCTGAGTCACTTGATAATGGTCCTGGAAAGGGCGTAAAGGCACTTGAAATTGTAAAAGACAATAGCCAGGGACGTATGGTCTATGATCCTACTCATCCTGATGCCATTCAATCAGGTCCTAACAAAGGATATGTAGAGTATCCTAATGTTAATATCGTAAATGAAATGGTTGACTTGATTTCTGCTTCTCGAGCATATGAAGCAAATACATCTGTTATTCAAGGTGCTAAAGAAATGTTTAGTTCCGCACTGGAAATCGGAAAATAAATAGGGTATACTTATGGCTATGCAGATAAATGATCTTGGAAATTTACAAATGATACGTACTTCCAGTATGCATACTGGAGAAACAACACTTGCTTCTATTGCAGGCGAATCATTCGGACACATTACGTCTGCAGCTGAGAAGAACAATGTAAAAAAGCAACACTCTTTCGAGAATTATCTACTTGATGCCGTAAACAAGATGAACGATCAGCAGCTTGACGTTTCAGCGATGGAGCAACAGTTGATTACTGATCCTGACTCTGTTGATATACATGATGTTACTACCGCTATGGCAAAGGCTCAGATGTCCTTGTCTTTAGCGCAGTCTGTTATTGATCGTATATTGACTGGGTGGAGTGAAATTTCTACAACTCGCTGATAAATGACGTTAAAATAGCTTTTCTTCCTCTTAAATGTATGTTATAGTATAACATATATAAAATTGGATGAATTCGTTCACGGGAGGGGATGATGAACGAATGGCTGAAAAAGTTCATGGCTCGTTTAAAAGAGTCGTGGGCGAAATGGACCATAATTCAAAAAGGTATTCTTGTCGGAATTGTTGCGGTAGTAATCGTTGCCGTAGTTCTTATGTTTTCGATGTCGTCTAAACCGACGACTGTACGGCTTTTTAATGCACCGATTACCGATCAAACTGCTCGTGATAGAATCCTAAATCGTTTGGATAAAGAAAACGTTAAAGCTGATGTTGATGCTAATGGAGTTATTTCTGTAGCAGATGACAATACTGCTAGACGTATGCGTGATATACTCATTACCGAAGATTTAGTTCCTTCTTCGGTAAATCCATATGCATTTTTTGATCAGACAAACTGGGCTACTACAGATTTTGATCGTAATATTCAGTGGAAACGTACTATTACTCAGATGGTAAAACAGCATCTTGAAGCTATTGATGATGTTACTACAGCTGATGTAAATATTGTTTTACCAGAAGAATCTCTATTTGCCTCTGAACAGGCTCCCGTAACAGCCAGTGTAATTCTCAAAGTTATGTCAGGCAGTGATCTGCTTGAAAATCGCAGACGAATCCTTGGTGTACAAAAACTGCTGCTCAAAGCTGTAGAGGGATTAAAAGAAGAAAATATTACTATTACAGACAGTGAAGGTAATATTCTCAATGACTTTGAAGGCATGGCTGCAAGTGACCGTGTCACCTTAATTGAAAAACAACAAAAATTAATTCAAAAGTTAGAGGCTCAGTATCGTGCAAAAGTACTTGGTGCATTGCAAAGTACTTTAACTGCAAATCGTGTTCGTGATTTAAATATAAAAATCGATATGGATATGTCGAATAAAACAAGCCAAAGTACTGAATATTCCCCAATTCAGATTAAGGCTGATAATAAATCGACACCATATGATGATTCCGAATATCGAGATTATCTGCCTATCTCCTCTCAGACAGTAACAAAGGAGTGGCAGGGAACTGGCTATAACCCCGAAGGTCCTGCTGGTACTGAGGGACAGACTCCTCCTGTATATTCTGATATGTCAAATGTTGTAGGAAAGTCTGTAGAAACAGGTGTTACTCAGAATAATGTAATCAATACAAAGACTACACAAGAAGAAGTAATGCCAACTATTGATCGTGTTACTGTTGCTGTAAACGTTGATGGTGTTTGGAAGAAGAAATATGATAAAAATCATAATCTCATCATCACGGAAAATGGCGAAGTCGATCGTGAATACACACCAGTATCTGAAGAAGATCTTGAAAAACTTGTTTTATTAGTACAGAACGCAATTGGGTATGATGACGCACGTAATTATAGTGTTGCAGTAACCAATATGGCTTTCGATCGTACATTGGAATTTGAAGCTGAAGATGCTGCTTATTTTAAGGCAAAGCAGACCAGAATGACAATCCTGTTGGGTTTATTGGGAACTGCTGTTGTATTAATTGCCTTTATCATATTTAGATTTATCAGTCGTGAAATGGAACGCCGCAGACGCCTTCATGAAGAAGAATTGTTGCGAAAACAGCAGGCTGCTCGAGAACAGGCTCTTTGGGATGCAAAAGAAGAAGGCATGGAAGTTACTATATCTGTTGAAGAACGTAAGCGTGCCGAACTCCAAGAAAATGCAATTGCAATGGCAAAAGAGCATCCAGAAGACGTTGCTATGCTTATCCGTACATGGTTGATGGAGGAGTCTTGATATGTCAGATGAAAAAAATGCTGGTGCTGCAAAAGCTGGTGGAGCTGCACGTAAGGGTGGTCCCAAAGATTATAAAAGTCTGACAGGACGCCAAAAGGCTGCAATTTTTCTTGTTTCACTTGGAAGTGATATTTCTTCTGAAGTTATGAAGCATCTTCGAGAAGATGAAGTTGAAACATTGACCTTTGAAATTGCTCGTCTTGAAAAAGTAGATTCAGAGTTTAAAGAAGCAGTACTTAATGAATTTCAGGATTTGATGAGTGCACAAAACTTTATCACTACCGGTGGTATTGATTATGCTCGTGAATTGCTGGAAAAATCATTAGGAAGTCAAAAAGCTATAGATATTATTAACCGCCTGACAAGTTCCTTGCAGGTTCGACCTTTTGATTTTATTAGACGTACAGATCCTGCCCATTTGCTTAACTTTATTCAGCAGGAGTACCCGCAAACTATTGCTTTGATTCTTGCCTATTTGGAACCAAACAAAGCTGCTATCATATTGCAGAATCTTCCTGAAGAAATGCAGGCTGAAGTTTCAAAACGACTTGCTACAATGGACCGTACATCACCTGATGTTTTGCGTGAAGTTGAACGAGTTCTTGAAAAGAAATTGTCTACATTGTCTAGTGAAGATTACACAGCGGCTGGTGGTGTTGAAAGTATTGTTGAAATTCTTAACCTTGTCGATCGTTCCTCTGAAAAATCAATTATCGAATCTTTGGAAGAGGACGATCCAGATTTGGCAGAAGAAATCAAGAAACGTATGTTCGTATTCGAAGATATTGTTATGCTTGATGACCGTGCTATTCAGAAAGTTCTGCGTGAAGTTGATGCAAATGAACTTGCAAAAGCACTTAAATCTGTTGATACAGAAGTTCAGGACAAGATTTTCCGCAACATGTCAAAACGTGCTGCAAGTATGTTAAAAGAAGAAATGGAGTTTATGGGTCCAGTTCGTTTGAAAGATGTCGAAGAGTCTCAGCAGAAGATTGTTTCTACAATACGACGTCTGGAAGATTCTGGCGAAATTGTTATCGCTCGTTCTGGCGAAGACGAACTTGTTTCATAGTTTAAAATTGGGGTTTATCTATAATGGCTAAGTCTGTATTCCGTCCTAATGAAATTAAAACTGCACAGGGAGAGGTTTTACTTAAACTGGTTCATACCTATGAGCCTATAAAAACACCTGAGGAACTTGAAGCAGAGGCAGCAGCCGCTCCTGTGTATACTGGTCCGACTGTTGAAGAACTTCAAAAAGCAGCTGACGATTTTAAGGCTAATTGGGAAAAAGAAAAACAAGACATGATTGAAAAATCAAAAGCAGAGGCTGATGCAATACTCGACTCTGCTCGTGAAACTGCCTTTAAAGAGTCCCAAATACAAAAAGAAGAAGCTCAGGCATTAAAAGATGCAGCTCAAGCTCAGGCTGATGAAATTCTTAGACAGGCACAAGAGCAGGCTGATAAGCTTATTGCTGAGGCTACAGCAAAACAAGAGAAAATTGAAAGTGAGTCTAAAGATACCGGCTATGCTGAAGGATACGATAAAGGGTATGCCGATGGTAATGCGGAAGTTGATCGCCTTATAGATCGTTTGCATGTCATGATGACTGCTTTATTAAATCGTCGTGAAGAAATACTCAGTGAGACTGAACAACAAATAGTAGAATTAGTTATCTTAATGGCTCGAAAAGTTGTTAAAGTTCTTTCAGAAAATCAAAAAACTGTTGTCCTTAACAATGTTTTGCAAGCCTTAAAAAAGGTACGAGGAAAAGGCGCTGTAAGTATCCGTGTTAATCTGGCTGATTTGAAGTTGACAACGGAACATATTCAAACCTTTATTAGTCGTGTAGAGAATGTATCAAAAATCCAAGTGTTGGAAGATTCCTCGGTAGAGCCAGGTGGCTGTATAGTAGATACTGATTTTGGTTCAATAGATGCACGTATTTCAAGTCAGTTGCATGAGCTTGAACAAAAAATTATTGAAATATCACCTGTCAAAATGACTGTAAAGGGTACTGGTTCTCTTGTAAATTCAGAAGCTTAAAACTCTGATTATGTGGGGTGGGGACGCATGGTATCAGAAAAAACTGTTACATTGGATTTCAATAAATATATAGAAGAAGTACAACAAACAGAAACTATCTTATATGTAGGTCATGTTTCTGCTGTTAATGGTCTTGAAATTGAAAGTGAGGGACCACGTTCCTGTATTGGCGAAATTTGTACCATTCATATTCCTGATCAAGATGAAGAACTTTTAGCGGAAGTTGTCGGCCTTGATGGCACAAAAGTAAAATTAACAGCATTTGGTGATACCCAAGGTATCGAAGTTGGATGTGAAGTTGTTGCTTCAGGTCATGAATTGCAGGTTGCTGTCGGACCTTCATTACTGGGGCGTGTTATTGATGCTACTGGTAAACCGTATGATGGTTTGGGCGAAATTACCCCACAAGCCTATTATCCTGCTATTGCATCTCCTCCTAATCCTATGCTTCGACTACCAGTTAATAAACGAATGCGTACAGGAGTCCGTGCAATTGATTCATTATTGACTGTAGGTTGCGGTCAACGAATGGGTATTTTTGCAGGTTCTGGTGTTGGTAAATCAACATTGCTCAGTATGATAGCTCGTAATACCAATGCTGATATAAATGTCATTGCCTTGATAGGAGAGCGAGGCCGCGAAGTTCTTGATTTTATTAGACGTGATTTAGGAAAAGAAGGGCTTAAGCGCTCGGTAGTTGTTGTGGCTACGAGTGATCAACCATCAATTTGTCGTTTACGTGCTGCATATGTTGCTACTGCTATAGCAGAGTATTTTCGTGATCAGGGTAAAAATGTCATGTTTCTGTTTGATAATGTAACTCGCTTTGCCCATGCTCAACGTGAAATTGGCTTGGCCAATGGCGAGCCTCCTGCACAACGTGGATATCCGCCAAGTGTATTTGATATGATCCCTAAACTACTCGAACGCACAGGTACCAATGATAAGGGTTCAATAACAGCCTTTTATACGGTATTGGTTGATGGTGATGATATGAATGAACCAATAACTGATAAGGTTCGTGGTACTCTTGACGGACATATTGTTTTAAATCGCTCTCTTGCTCAGGCTTATCATTATCCTGCTATAGATATTTTGCAAAGTATCAGCCGTCTTGCCCGCCGTGTTACGGGGTTGCAGACACGTAAAGCATGTGGTGTCCTCCGTGAATTGATAGCAACATATCATGATAACGAAACATTGATTGCAACAGGTAACTATCAAAAAGGTACGTCTGCTGTTATTGATGCTGCTATTGAAAAACATGATGCTATCAATGAATTTCTTAAGCAGGAAGAAACAGAGCAATGTACAATTGAAGATACACTTACTAAACTTTCACAGCTTTCAGGAGTAGATATTCCTGAACAGGAATTTGTGACTATGCCAGCTGTTGAAATAAAGACAACTGCAGAAGTTGTTGATGCCCAGTTGCAGCAACAAGCCTAGTACAGTGGATGCTGTTATTGTATGAAGCATTTTTCATTTCCGTTAGAAAAAGTCTTATCAATTCGACAGTTCCAGCAGGAACAGGCAGAATTTGCCTTAAGCAAGGCTCGTGCTGCTGAAAATGCCATACAGGAACAATTAAATGATATTGCCAAAAAACATGCTGCAACTGTTTCTCTGACAGAAAGTAGTACTGATTTTACTGCAATTGTTAGTGCACAGCAGTATTATGTTTTATTGGAAAATCAAAAAGAGCAGTTGCTGCAGGATTTAACTCAGGCAAAAATAGTAACTGAGCAAAAAAGAAAGGACCTACAACTTGCAATGCAGAAGTGTACTGCAGTTACAAAATTAAAAGAAAAAATGTATGAACAATATCAGCAGGAAGTGATGCAGGAAGAAGAAATCCAGCTTGATGATGTTGTTACTTCCCGTTTTAAAAGGTAATCGTGTAAACAAACAGCTGGTCAAGGCATTAAGCAAAACGTGCCTTGACCAACCGTACAGGTGTATTAGTAGTGGAATGCACTACCACCAATAAACTCTCGGATAATAGACCGATCAGGTACTGCTGTCGGAGGTATTGGAGAGAAATTGCTTAAGAAGCGTAATAAGCGTGAAGCTTCAGTATATTCGCTTTGTAGTGGTGAAATGCATCGTAACAGAGGCTCTGCAAATACTTTTAATACAGGTAATTCATAATCAAGAGCTGTATTTAACATGACATCTGCATTATCTTGGAATGGGAATATATGCAAACGCTCTCCCTTACGTACGTTTTCCCACATACTGATGGTTCTTGCAGCGCTCATTCCTCTAAAGTTAAAGTCACGAACAATGCGTCTTATAAGACGGTTATCACTGGTAGAAATTCTATTGTGATCATCTAGGTTCAACTGTGTGAGAGCTGATAGATAAATCTTGAATTTATATTCAGGTTTTACCAGTGGTGTAAGTTTGTCATTTAAGCCATGAATACCTTCCATGATGATGATATCCTGAGGCTCAAGAGCAAGTTTATTATTGTTATAGTATCGCTCTCCTGTATGGAAATCATAACATGGCAGCTCAACCTCTTTGCCAGCAAACAAATCGAGAAGATTTTGATTAAGGAGAGGTACATCGAGAGCTTCCAGACACTCATAGTCTGGCTTACCATCAGGTCCGATTGGATTACGTTCTCGACCGACATAGTAATTGTCCAAGCTGATTACATGAGGTCGGTAACCGAGAGCTTTTAATTGCAGTTCCAGCTTCTTTGAAGATGTTGTTTTACCTGAGCTTGAAGGTCCTGCCATAAGGACGAGTTTAACGTTGCCTTTGTCTCGTATTTTATCAGCGATATCTGCAATACACTTTACTTGGAATGTTTCACATATGTCGATAAATTCCTTGATTTTTCGGGTTTTGATAAGCTCATTAATATCAGCAGCAGAGCGTACCCCGATTTGTTTTCCCCATTTTTTATAGCGTTCATAGGTAGTATACAAAGCTGGTATATCGTGGAATTCTGGTAAGGAATCCGGTCTGCTTGATGTTGGAAAACGTAGCAAAAATCCTTGCCCATAAGGAATAATATCAAATACCTTAAGATATCCAGTTGATGGTACTAATGAACCAAAATACATATCTGAAAAATTAGTCAGTGTATTTATTTTGATGTAAGGTGGACAAATACAGTCGAGCTGCTTACGAGTCTCAACAAGTCCTAAACTTTCAAAGAGCTCTTTTGCCTTTTTGTAGGTGATTTGTGAGGTAATGATTTGATGGTTTGCCTGTATTATTGCATTCATCTCATCTTTTAATGACTGTATTTCCTTGTCAGATATTTTTTTACCGTCATCGAAAGTATAGTAATACCCATAACCAAGACTGTGGCCCACTAAAAGACGTTTGTCCGGATAGAGATTATGAGCTGCTGTTGCTAAAACAAAACAGAGAGAGCGTCGGTAGATTGATGCACCGATTTTACTGCTGCGGAGTATTGGTTTTAGCTCGACATCATATGATATAGCTGTTGTGAGAGAAAATACCTCATTGTTAGCGAGCACTGCCAAAATGTTTGAGGGATCTTCAGAAAAATGCGAAAGTAGAGTAATAGCTGTTGTACCTGAGTCAACGCTTATGTTTTTTCCATCTGGAAATGTAACTGAAATTGTTCTCATACTATAACTATAACTTACTCTTTGTCATCTGGCAAGGATGAAGGAGAATGTTCCGTATGTCAGGTGATTTTAACAAAAACATACGTGTACAGCATCTTACTGATAGTCTCTATGCATACCTTTTTATGCCTTAAAAGAGTCTCCATAGAGACCATATTGAAAGCAAATATGTACGCAATTGAGAATCAATATGTACACAATAGAGAGCAAATATGTACGCAATAGAAAGCAAATATCTACGCAATAGAAAGCAAATATCTACGCATAAGAATCTCAATATGTACACGATTGAGTCTAAATATGTAAACTATTGAGTCTCAATATGTACGTAAAATAGTCTCTGGGAAGACATAATTGATTATATGTCTTAAGCTATGGAAAGCGTCGAGATTAAAAAAACTCGTAAAAGACTGCTGTTTTTCATTTTTTTTCATATTTTTTTCCAAAAAATGTCCTATTCTTTTAAGTTCCTTCCTATTTATTAGTAGGAGGTTAAAAATACCGAATGGGTACCAAAGACATTACAGAAAAACAGCTGGAAGAATAGAACGATGTGTTTGCAGATATTGTGAACGTCCTGCTGTTTAACGGCGACCGGTTGGTCAAAGAAAAAGAGCTTGAGGACGATGTCAAGGACAGCATGATCAAGGCAGACGGCAAGGTCCATGAGCAGGAACGCGATGTGTCAAAATTCTGGAAGAATGGCGAAATCCGCATCTCGATTTTAGGTCTGGAGAATCAGACCGTACAGGATAGTACCATGCCACTGAGGGTAATCAGCTATGACGGTGCATCTTATAAGCAGCAACTGCTAGATAAAAAACATCCAAAAAAGTATCCTGTCGTTACGCTTGTGCTGTATTTTGGCACAGATACAGAATGGACAGCACCAACGACGCTCTAAGATTGTTTTGAGATACCGGAGCGGCTTAAGCCGTATGTAAGTGATTACAAGATCAATGTGTTTAACATTGCGTTTCTCAGTGACAGTCAGATAGACATGTTCCAGAGTGACTTTAAGTTTGTGGCACAGTATTTCCAAAGTAAAAGGCAAAATAAAAAATACGAAGGAAGTGATGAGGAAATCCATCACGTTGACGAGCTGTTAAAGCTGTTTGCAGCATTGACGGGTGACAACCGATTTGAGAGCATGTATAATAAAATTAAGGTAAAAAGTGCAAAAGGAGGAATTGGTATGGGCGGAATATTTTCAGATATTTATGATGAAGGCATGAGCAAAGGCCGCACCGAAGGGCAGTCAGATGTCATCCGAAAAATGCTCGATGCAAAATTTGCGACAGTTGATCAAATAGCTGAGTTGCTCAAAATTCCTGTTACCGAAGTCCAAAAAATCGTTGAGCACGTACCGACCCAGGCATAAAAAAACTTAGCTACATACATGGCATCCTTGAACGTCCATTCACGATACCCATGTTTCCGAAGTCTTACTCATGATTGTTCCGTTTTATGGTCTACGACTACCCGATCAATAGTGTACTTTCTAGCTAGAAAGCATTTTATTTTCTAATTAGAGACGATATGCATTTTTAGGAAGAGAGTAGTCATGTATTTAGATATAAACAAGTACATGGTACCCCTCGTCGTGTTGCCTGTAATAAACAGCATTCTGTCCGTCGTAGGACTTATACTATTTTTTAGAAATAATCACTTTTTAAAATCAGACTATCTATTGTTGATAGGCTGCCTCTGTATAGTTATACAAGATAGAGGTGTTTATGAATAAACCAAAGAAAATCAGATGGAATGTACTCGCCACAATTGATTATGTCTGCCAGAAAACAAAAGGCAAACAATTAAAATCTGACAGGGAACTCGGCAATCTGAAAGCAATAAAAGACAACTATCCGAAATATGTCGTTACAATGGATTCGTCAATTTGTGGCAATGAAGACGGAATCAAAATCGTGCATATAAAAGATTTCCTGTTGCAAGAAAGAATATGATATTTTAAAAATGCCCGTGTTGAGAAAAGTTTCCTTTCCCGCACCGGCTCCGAACAAACGAGTCATAGACTTTAAGCGCTAGCGTGTCTTGACCGTTTGTATGATGAACCGGCATATTGGGGAACGTAAGTTCTGGGGAGTACCTCGAAAATTTCTCCGCCTTGCAGAGGGTGAAAGGTATTCTGCAGGAGGAGATGCTGATAAACGAGTAGTCGGACAAGTCGAATTATTCGACTTGTGTAT
>JAILIC010000070.1 GCA_024695475.1 Treponema sp. | reverse complement strand
TATACGAAGTATTTGCATATTCATACTTCAAATTCAAAAAAAGGAGAACATAATGGAACTTCTTAAACTTATTGGTGTTCTGATTGTTGTCGTTGGCTTTATCCTAAAGCTTGATACGATTGCAACTGTCGTCATTGCAGGTCTCGTTACAGGCCTTGTTGCTGGACTTTCACCTCTCGATATTCTAACAACACTTGGTAATTCATTTTTGGTAAACAGAACAGCCACCTTGTTTGTTTTGACTTTACCAGTCATCGGTATTTGTGAACGTTTTGGTCTTAAAGACAAAGCTGTTGATTTTATCAAACAAATAAAGAATGCTACCGTAGGAAAAGTAGTTTCTGTATATCTGATAATTCGTGCAGCTGCAGCAGCTTTTTCTTTACGAGTAGGCGGTCATCCACAATTTGTACGTCCTTTGGTTAATCCTATGGCTCAAGGCGCTGCTGTTGCTAAATATGGAAAAGTTGATGAAAAAACAGAGGATGAAATAAAGGGGCTTGCAGCTGGTGCTGAAAATTATGGTAACTTCTTTGCACAAAACTGTTTCATGGGAGCCTCAGGAACTCTGCTTATTGCATCAACTCTCAATGATCAAGGTTATAATGTTGATGCGCTTAACATTGCTCTGCAATCATGGCCTATAGCTATAACTGCTGTTATCGTAGGTATTATTGCTAACTGTCTCTTTGATTTAAAACTAAAAAAGAAAAATGCAACTAAAAAAGGAGATGTACAGTAATGGACGTAATGCTTAATCTTGCTGAAATTTCAAAATGGGGTCTTTCAAAGACTGTCGCCGAATTTTTTTATATTTTAATTGGTATCGTTTTTGTATTAGTAGGTCTTAAATCACTTAAAGATAAAAATCTTAAAGTAAGAGTATATACTGCCACATTCTGGTTTATTCTTGCATTTACCTTTATTGCTGGGCCATATGTACCTAAATTTATTACAGGTATCTGTGTCATTATCATTGCAGCATTATCTGCATTGAATAAGGTACAACAAAGTAAAAGTGATGTACCTCCTGCAGAAACTACAAGAAGCAGTGCTGATAAACTAGGATATAAAGTTTTTTTACCAGCATTAACCCTTGCAGTAGCTGCTGTTATTATAGCAACATTCTGGAAAAAGCTTGGAGCTAATAATGCTATTGGTATGTCTGCATTGGTTGCTCTCTTTGCTGCTTTTGCAATATTCAAGTGTAAACCAAAGTACACCATTACCGATGGAACAAGACTCATGGATAATGTAGGTCCTGTAGGTATTTTACCTCAACTTCTCGCAGCATTAGGTGCTTTATTTACTGCTGCTGGTGTTGGTAATGTCATCGCAAACGGTGTAAAAACAATCATTCCTGATGGCAATCACTTTATCGCTACTGCCGTATACTGCATTGCAATGGCTCTATTTACTATCATCATGGGCAACGGTTTTGCAGCATTCTCTGTCATCACCGTTGGTATTGGTATTCCTTTCCTTATTGCACAGGGGGCTAATCCTGTTGTAGTTGGAGCTCTTGGCTTGACAGCTGGATATTGTGGAACTCTCATGACTCCAATGGCCGCAAACTTTAATATTATGCCAGCAGCTCTTCTTGAAACAAGAAATAAATACTCTATCATTAAGGCACAACTCCCTGTTGCCCTCACAATGCTCGTTTTACATATCATTTTGATGTATACACTGGCATTCTAATAGGAGCGTTTCTATGAAATTACTATTGACAGCCTTTGATCCTTTTGGAGGGGACTCTGTTAATCCAGCATTGGAGGCAGTTAAACAAGTAAAAGATATCATAGGTGATGTTACTATCGTTAAACTTGAAGTTCCTACTGTATTTAAAAAATCAGTGGCAACCGTACAAGCTGCAATTGAACGAGAAAAACCTGATGCGGTATTATGTATCGGTCAAGCCGGGGGTCGATTTGATATCACCCCTGAACGAGTCGCAATTAATATCGATGATGCTCGCATTAAGGATAATGAAGGTAATCAACCTATTGATACCCCTATTTTCCCTGATGGGGAACCTGCGTATTTTTCTACATTGCCAATTAAAGCCATGGTGCAATCAATAAAAAAAGCAGGGCTTCCATCAAGTGTTTCAAATACTGCAGGTACTTTTGTATGTAATCATCTTATGTATGGTGTATTATATACATTAGCTAAAAAGTATCCAAATATAAGAGGTGGCTTTATGCATGTTCCTTTTATTACTAGTCAGATACTTAATCGTCCTTCAACTCCAAGCCTTTCACTTCCAGATATTGTTAAAGGTATTGAAGCTGCAATTGATGCGATTGGTCTTCATTTAGACGATGTTAAAATTACTGGTGGAAAAATCTGTTAGTAATCGACATTAGCTATTTGTACAGATAATGTACCCTAAACGCCTACCAGCTTTTCTCTGGCAGGCGTTTTTTTAAATTTTATACAAATATATAAATTATGAATTCACGACTTTAAACGTTTGCATAACTTATGTTCTACGTATTTACAATTAATTAATAAAATATTTTGCGATATCTTTACACAATTCTTTAATATTGCTACTATAGCTTTAGTATTCTTAAACAAAGGAGTTTATCATGCTAAAACTATTAGAAAAAATCAGCACTTTATTCAGTAAATTTATGGCGTTGATTGTTATTGCAGTCGCAGCACTTGCCCTCTTTCAACCTCAGACATGTAATTGGATTAAAACAAGTTACGTCAACTACTTACTTGGCATTGTGATGTTCGGTATGGGGCTTACACTCACTATTGATGATTTTAAAGTCGTTTTCAGTCGCCCCCTTGATATTCTTATTGGCTTTTTGTCACAGTTCATCCTAATGCCTCTCATTGCATTTATTCTGATTAAAGCATTTCACCTTCCTGTAGAATTGGCAGTAGGTGTTATGTTGGTTGGTACCTGTCCAGGAGGAACATCTTCTAATGTTATGACATACATGGCTCATGGCGATGTTCCTTTATCTGTAGGAATGACTGCCGTTTCTACTATTTTTGCTCCTTTACTGACACCATTACTCACTTGGGTATATTTACGTGAAAGTGTTGATGTAAATGTTCTTGCAATGTTCCTTTCAATTGTAAAAGTTGTTTTGATTCCTATTGTTTTAGGATTAATTATTAATCGTTTCTTTGCAAAATTTACACAAGCTGCTACAAAAGTACTTCCTCTTGTTTCTACATTGGCCATCGTAGCTATTGTTGCAGCCGTTGTTGCTGCAAATTCAAAACGCCTACTCGGTTTGGACAGCCTGGTTATTGTTGCTGTCGTTATGTTACATAATCTTCTTGGATATGCTACCGGTTACGGAGTCGGTAAACTGGTACACGCAAATGAAAGCAAATGCCGTACATTATCTATAGAAGTCGGTATGCAAAACTCTGGTCTTGCTACATCACTTGCAGCTGTACACTTTGCGCAGTATCCATTAGCAACTATACCAGGTGCAGTATTCAGTACTTGGCATAATATCAGTGGTGCAGTATATGCCAATATTCTTGCAAATCGCAAACCAAAAGATGGAAGTGGAAAAGAATAATACTTTATATATCTTTTGCTAAGTATATGTAAGACATAAAAAAGGGCTGTCCTTTCTTTTTGGACAGCCCTTTTATTTTAGGTTGATAATTATCAACAACCTAAAAAACGACACAGTCAAAGCTTTAAGCAAAGCCTGCTTTAACCAAACGTATCTCTAAAGCTAGATCTCTATAGATCCCTCGTAGACAAGTTCTGCAGCACCAGTAAGATATACAGTCTCTCCTGTATACTTAACGATCAATTCACCGCCTTTTACTTTGACGGTTATATTTTCGTTTAAATGACAGTATCCGGCTAACACTGCTGCAATCGTTGCTGCACACGCACCTGTACCACATGCAGGAGTCTCTCCATTACCACGCTCCCAAGTACGCATTTTAATCTTATTTGGTTCAACAATACGCACAAATTCTGTATTAACACGATTTGGGAACACGCTATTATACTCAAATTGTGGTCCAATTCGCGGTAAATCAACTTTATCTACAAATCCACAAAATACAACACAATGCGGAGAACCTACTGACAAACAGGTTGCATTATACTGCATACCATCAACAGTAACAGGTTCATTAACAATTGCATTTTGTGGTAAAAAGTCTTTATGAATTTTGCCAAGCTCAGTTAACGGGAATGGTTTTGCTTCTAACGTAGTAGGCAACGATTGTGAAGAAAACTCTGGCTTACCCATATCAACTGTTACTGACGATACTTTGCCATTAAGCTTATAAATGGTTAGTTCTTTTATACCACTCGTTGTTTCAATTGTAAGCGTTGCTGTTGGATCAGTACGCAAACCATATTTAGTTCCAATTCCATTGATATTGTTATCAAACAAATACTTTGCAACACAGCGTATAGCATTACCTGCCATCCGCCCTTCTGATCCATCTTTATTAAAGAACTGCATACAAGCATCGGCTTTAGTACTTCTTTTAATAAGAACCAAAGAGTCCGCTCCAATACCAGTCCGTCGATTACAGAGACGTATGCTTAAGCCAGCTGGATTACTTACCTCCTGTGCCATTGCATTAATTACAATAAAGTCATTACCGGCACTCTGCATCTTACTAAAGCGCAGTTTTTCTTTTGTTGTTCGTAAGTCATTTATATTAACCAATTCAACATTGTCTGCTGAGTATTGGCTTGCAAGACAATCTGCAATTGCATTTGCAGTGTCAATTGCAGTAAGACAAGGAATATCTCTCTCTACAGCATGACGACGCATTTTTACGCTATCTGCTCGAGGATTACGACCTTTTGCACTAGTTGAAAAAACATAATCAATTTTACCGCTATCCAATAGGGTTAATAAATTATCATGCTGGTTTTCTGATATCTTATTGACAACAGTTACTTCCATGCCAAAATCGCTAATAACCTTTGCTGTACCTTCTGTTGCATAAAGCTTAAAGCCCATATCATAGAATTTACGTGCTAAATCAGGTATCTCGTGATGGTCAGTTGTACGGGTAGTAAAGAGTACACCTCCCGTGCGTTTCATCTGATAGCCGGCTGCAATTAAGCCCTTAAATATAGCTTCTTCTCGAGTGGATGCTATACCAAGTACTTCGCCCGTTGACTTCATTTCCGGACCAAGATGCGTGTCAACATCCATTAATTTTTCAAAGCTAAATACTGGAACCTTTACTGCATAGTATGGAGGAATACGGTAGAGGCCTGTTCCATATCCAAGGCTTTTTACTTTTTCGCCAAGCATGGCTCTTGTTGCCAGCTCTACCATCGGGACTCCAGTAACCTTGCTGATATACGGTACAGTTCGGCTGGAACGAGGGTTTACCTCAATGATATAGAGATCATTGTTGTAAATAAGGTATTGGATATTTACCAATCCTTTTGTTCCCAAAGCTATTGCCAATTCTCGTGACTGGTTAATTATTTTTTCTCTAAGAATATCATTCAAATTCCATGATGGATATACAGCAATAGAGTCTCCAGAATGAATACCAGTACGTTCTATATGTTCCATTATACCTGGTATTAAGATATCTTCACCATCACAAATAGCATCGACTTCAAGTTCTGTACCCATCATATATTTATCGATAAGTACAGGATTCTCAATACCCTGTGCCAGAATAATTGCCATATACTCTTTTACATCAGCTTCATTAAATGCGATGATCATGTTCTGACCACCAAGAACATACGAAGGACGTAATAAAATTGGATATCCTATTTTTTCTGCGGCACTAAGAGCTTCTTCTGTAGTAAAAATAGTCTCACCTGATGGTCGATTAATATGCAGTTTTTCACAAAGCTCTTCAAAACGCTCTCTGTCTTCTGCAATATCAATTGAATCCGCACTTGTACCAAGTATAGGGATTCCTTGACTGTCTAAGAATTTTGTCAATTTGATTGCTGTTTGCCCACCAAAAGCTACTACCACACCAACAGGTTTTTCGGTATCGATAATGCTCATAACATCTTCTGGTGTCAATGGCTCAAAATACAATCTATCTGCTGTATCAAAATCGGTAGAAACGGTTTCAGGGTTGTTATTAATTATTGCTACCTCATATCCAAGCTTTTTAAGTGCCCAGACACACTGTACAGAAGCATAATCAAACTCAATACCTTGTCCTATACGTATCGGCCCTGAACCAAGAACTATGATTGTTCCTTTACGACTACGAGTAGCTTTTCTTTCCTCTAAAAACTGCTGTGCTTCGTTTTCGCTATCATACCCTGCATAAAAATAGGGAGTTTCTGCATTAAACTCACCTGCACAAGTATCGACCATTTTGTAAGTCGCAGAAATATGAGCAAGTTTTCCTTGTGCACGCAATGATGCTACAAGTTGTTGATCTTTAACAATGCCACCACTACCAGGGATAACTGTACCTGTTAATTCTTCAATGACTTTATCAGGATAACCTGCTTTTTTAGCTTGCAAATATATAGCTGGTGTAAGGGTATCCTTACCTGTTTTTATTGCTGCAAAGAGCTTTTCTATCTCAACCAGTTTTTGCAGTTTTGCAAGAAACCACACATCGATTTTAGTTATCTCGTGTATCTGGTCTATTGAGAGAATACCTCTGCTCAATGCTTCAAAAATAGCAAATAATCGTTGATCAGTTATCTGTCCTACTCGGTCAATTATTTCTTTATCAGTTTCTGACGCAAATACTTTTAAATGCAAGGAATTTACACCTATCTCTGCACCCCGTGCAGCTTTCATAAGTGCTTCTTCAAACGAGCGTCCAATAGCCATTACTTCGCCAGTTGCCTTCATTTGTGTACCCAAAGTACGTTTTGCATAGACAAATTTATCAAATGGCCATTTTGGGAATTTAACTACCACATAATCAAGTACAGGCTCAAAACAAGCAGCTGTCTTTTGTGTTACCGCATTTGGAATCTCATCAAGGTTATAGCCAATCGCAATGAGAGCTGCAACTTTTGCAATAGGATACCCTGTTGCCTTTGATGCAAGCGCTGATGATCTGGATACACGCGGATTTACTTCTATTACAGCGTATTCAAAACTATCTGGTTTTAAGGCAAACTGACAGTTACAACCACCTTCAATTTTAAGAGCACTTATGATATTCAAAGCTGCCGAGCGAAGCATTTGGTACTCTTTATCAGAAAGTGTTACTGTTGGAGCTATTACGATAGAATCACCTGTATGTACACCAACCGGATCAAAGTTTTCCATAGAACAGATGGTAAGTACATTTCCGCTATGATCACGCATAACTTCAAATTCAACTTCCTTCCATCCGGAAATACATTTTTCTACCAGTATCTGGTGAATAGGAGAACGATGTAAGCCGTTTTGAGCTATCTCCTCCAATTCTTCATGGGAATATGCTATACCACCGCCAGTACCTCCAAGTGTAAATGCTGGACGGACAATTGCAGGATATCCTATTTCGTTATCAGCAAAATCTAAAGCATCATCAAGAGTCGTAACAACTTTTGATGGAATACAAGGCTCTCCAATTGCAGTCATCGTATCTTTAAAAAGCTGTCTATCTTCTGCCTTATCAATTGTTTCAGGATTTGCACCAAGCAGTTTTACATTGTGCTTATCTAAAAATCCCGATTTTGCTAATTCCATACTGAGGGTTAACCCAGTCTGGCCACCCAATGTGGACAATAAGCTGTCTGGTTTTTCTTTTTCTATAATGCGCTCAATAGTTTCTGGTATAAGTGGCTCTATATAAATAGCATCTGCCATTGAATTATCGGTCATCAATGTTGCAGGATTGGAGTTTACCAGAACAACACTTAATCCTTGTTCCTTTAACGCTTTACACGCTTGTGTACCGGCATAGTCAAATTCAGCCGCCTGTCCAATTACAATAGGACCGGATCCAATAACCATTACTTTTTTAATCGAAGGATTTAAAGGCATTATTTTGTACTCCCGGCATTATGTGCCATAGTATGTGATTTGATGGTTGATTTGAAATACGAAACAGCATCTATTGCTTTATATGCTGCTTTAAAGTTTTTGAAATAAGTATTGTCATTTATCAAGTTGATAAAATCATCAAACAAAAAGTTTAAATCAAGTGGACCAGCAGATGCCTCTGGATGAAATTGTACGCTAAACGCAGGAATATCCGTATAGGTAATACCTTCGCATGTATTGTCATTTGTGTTCACAAAACTTTCAACCGCACCTTCTGGCAAAGTTGCACTTTCTACTGCATAACCATGATTTTGGCTTGAGATATAAATGCGGCCAGATGAAAGGTGTTTTACCGGTTGGTTTGCACCACGATGTCCATATTTTAGTTTAGAAGTTTTTGCGCCACGAGCAAGAGCTAATAATTGATGTCCTAGACAAATACCAAATATCGGAAGTTGTTTTTTACATAGTTTTTTAATTTCTTCAATTATCTGTACGTTATCAGCAGGATCCCCAGGACCATTAGTAAGCATGATACCATCTGGGTTTTGTGCAAGTATTTCATCTGCAGTTGCAGTACAAGGCATCGTTATTACTGTAGCACCACGTTTTAATAACTCACGTCTTATATTTGCTTTTGCACCAAAATCCCAAATTACTATCTTTTTACCTTTACCATTTTTCATGGCTTCATCAGGGTCGTTCAATTTTGTACCATCTTTTTTGATTGGTACTGCCCTATATGCAGCACTTTCTTTAAATACTTCATCTGCATTCTTTTCAATGGCAACTGCATTACAAGTAACAGATTCAACTGCTTTTTCTATTTTATATGCTTGTATTTCTTTAAGGAGTTTTTGTTTTTCCTCAGGATTTGATAATGCAGCCATCTCCTTTTGAGCTGCCGGACTATCACCTGCTATAAGTCTGGCATTCATGACACCAGACTCTCTGAGTACCTTTGTTAATTGTCTTGTATCAATATCATACAGACCAATAATGTTATTTGATTTTAGAAAAGCATCGATAGTTGATTCACATCGAAAGTTGGAAGGATTTTCGCACCAAGAGCGAACGATATAACCTCGAAGGTGACTTTTTGCACTTTCAAAGTCCGGCGATATTGTACCGTAATTTCCGATAAGTGGGAATGTTTGTGTAACAATCTGTCCGTAATAACTTGGATCGGTCAGTGTTTCCAAATAACCAGTCATACCGGTTGTAAAAACTGCTTCACCGGTTATGCACCCTGAAGCGCCAAAACTTTTTCCCTCAAAAACCAGTCCATTTGCCAGGACAAGGCATGCTTTAGTACTCATACTAAAGCATTATTATACATTTTTTACGGAGTTATGCCTAGATCTTTTGCATATTTATGCATTTAATAATCAGTTTTCCTGAGGGATGATACCATATGCTCTATCCTCTTCCTTTTCTGCTGGGCGATAGAACAAAGCGATATTGCCAATTATACGTACAAGTACAGCATTGCATTGTACTGCAATTTGCTCTGATAAGTCTTGCTTTTCATCCTTAAACTCAAGGTACTTTACTTTAAGCAATTCATGACTAGCAAGAGAGGCTTCAATTTTAGCCAGTACTGCATCAGTCACACCATTTTGTCCTATTTGTACTATAGGATTAAGGCTTTGTGAAGCTTTGGTAAGTTGTTTACGTTGACTACTCGTTATAGTTTTCATTGACAGCATAGTACACGATTATTACATATCTGTAAAGTTATATCCCCTATAACTTTGCAGTATCAGGACTCATCCGTACCCTCTTTATGGGACCTCCAAAATTGCTGTGCTTTACTTCCAATCAAACGCACCAAGGACAAGTTCGCCGTAACGTTTAACATTTTCTAAGCCTTCTTTTGATATCGTAACAGTCTGCTTTTTTCCACTCTCAAACTGCATCGTAATTTTTACAGAGAGAGGAAGTGCGCATTGATCACCAGGACCATCATGAAACTCCGTAATTATCCAGCCATCTTTTTCCGTTTCGCGATCGCCATTGTTCAATTGCCAATAATCATCTTTTTCAAAAGGAGTTTTATAGCTCACATAAAAATTCTTGTATTCTGAACCAATTTTCTTAATTCTTTCTTTTGAAAAGAATTTTATGTAACTATAGCCGTCATGTGCTGCCAGATGTATTTTCAAATCAGGGGAAGCATAAATCTCCACTTCATGCTCCACGCTTTGATCGTTAAACTCCTTGCGAATCCTATCCTCTACAATCATTGCATATAAATCCCACTCGGCTTCAATCAATGAAGAATTGGGTATCTTATCCATGATCTCACGATCGTATTCATACTGGGCGCGCTTTTTTGCCGCTACAAGCTCGCGAACAATAATCCAGTCGACAATGCCATCTGCATAAACACCCGCAAACATACTCAGGCAGATGTCGCCATATTTTTCGCCCTCGTAGACCGAAAGCACCGTAAGCGTCACCTTTTTTGTACAATTGCCCAACATAAAAGACTGTACACCCACCTCGTCTGCAAGGGTAAAAAAGTATTCTTTACCATATTCATCGGTGATTTTAATATCTTTAATACGTGCGTTCTTCTTGTAATAATCTGGGTGGTATGGATCAACGTAACCATTCAAAAGCGAAATTGCGTTAACGTCTTCGTCAAATTCCACCGTAACTGTTTCGCCTGTTTTTTGTGTAACCCAAGGTTTATGCTCTTCGTTCCAGATAAAAAACCGCTCATTATCTGTTATGTTGTTCATATAAGTATACCGACGACTGTCGTATGGTTTTCGCAAAATAGAGTTAAGATTACTCGCGTCGTAGGAGATTGTCTTTCCTTGCAATGTTTCGGTAAAAAACGATGATGGCGTATAGCGAGCTTCTTTGCCATAGGGTATTTTATCAGCTGCGAGCGGATGGAAGTCTAGCGTAGTATTGTGCCAGCTCAAAAGATGGTGAAACTGGTCAAAAATCACGATGTTGTCTTTGATATAATAATAGCCGTTTTTAGCAAGGCGGAACTCTTTTCGTTTTAGTTTTTCTCCCTCAAACAAAATCCAGTCGGGGCTAATACACACTTTTACACCAGCATCAGAAAAATCGTACCAGTCTTGAAGATCGGGATTCTGATTACGCATCTCAGCAGCCTGATTGCGCATATCTGCAATCGGGTCATCGTCATCAATAAGAGCAAATGCGCCAAGAGCAAGTAACATAATTACTATGATTAAAAAGTGTTTTTTCATTTTATTTCCTTAAATTAGTGATTTTTATCTCGTTGCACTCGAAGTATCGAGCCGCCATCTATTTTACCTTTTTTAAGCTTTATTGTTTATGACATTCATCATAATCTTGTTTTGTCCATTTCAACGAATCATCATCTTCAGCATGAATGTCTGTAAGCTCCGAAGGTGGAAGCGTCTTTTGATAAACACCCTTTTCAACTTGCTTGAAGCCCAGTCTTTTTAATTGATTATACGTAATGTCCTCTGGATCTGGGTGAATATCAACCTCATCGCCATTTACCCACATAATAGCGACTTTCTTTCCCTTGTATTTTGCCAAAAAGTACCGTTCACAATATTTTGTCACTTCATAAGGGGAAACTTCTTTAATGTAAATATCCCCTACTTTTTTGAAATTGAAGATTATACCAATTGCAGCATCTCTTGTAGACAAGAAGATATTTCCATCACGATCATTATCTGCCTCAAACTCTATTCCTTTATAAACCGCAAAGTGTGTATGCCAATGATTTGTCACCATAATTATTTTACCTTAATAGAAATTTAACAAAACCTTTTCAATCTCTGCAATCAGTGCGTCCAGCTGTGCTCGTGAGGGTTTGAATTATAAATACCCGTTATTTTCCTTAGAGTAACGTAGTGCTTACATTTGTATAACAAATAATGCTTTGATAAGTTGTGACACTACGCCTTTATAAAATTATTGCGTTTTACGATCACCTTGTTGCCAAGTATCAGATGGAAGTGATGAAAATATTTTATCTGGATCTATAACGAGAATAAATGTGTCATTCTTTTTTCCTAAACCTATAATAAACTCTGGCGAAATAGCATTTCCAAATTTTGGCGGGGGTTCTAAATCATCTTTATTTAGTTCTATAACTTCATGAACAAAATCTGCAACAACACCAAATACGCTAATATGATCTGGATCTTCTTCTGTAGGAGTTTTTGTTTCTACAACAATGATACGAGTATCTTTTGTAGGATCCAGTGCAGGCATCTGGAATTTACTGCGCAAATTGATAACAGTAATTTCTTTATTACGAGAATTGATAAGACCTTCGATATATGATACAGCACAAGGAACCTTTACCGGTTGTGTATAGGTAAGCACTTCCTGTACACAATATACTTCAAAAGCATAATAGGAACCATTGAGGGTAAATGTTAAATACTGATTTGCCATATACTATTCCTTTGATTCAGAGGTATCCTCTGCAAGTGTTGTAATCGAACTAAGCTCTTCAAATGTAAATACCTTGCTAAAATCTAAGATAATTATATACTTATTATCTTTTTGTCCAATACCTGTAATAAAACGCGAAGCAACAGTATTTCCTATTTCTGGTGGAGTATCTAAAGCAGTATTTTCAATTTCAAGCACTTCTAATACCGAGTCAACAATCGCACCAAAATAATTAGTTACACCAAATTCATCATCGGGGATTTCAAATACAATAATACGGGTTTGTGACGTTGGATCTTGCTCAGCAAATCCAAACTTTTTTCTCAAATTAATAACTGATACATTTTTATTTCGAGAACGAATAATACCAGCCACCTCAGGATCTGGACAGGGAAGTTCCTGAGGTTTTTTATAATCAAGAACTTCCAACACTTGAGAAACTTCGGCTGCGTATACAGTATCATTTAACGTAAAAGTCAAAAACTGCCGTATCATTGGTATAGTCTAAAACTCCTCAAAATCTGCATCACTTATAAGATCTGCTGTTGTTTTTACAGGAGGATCTACTTTTTCGGTTGTAGTACGCGGACTCTCGTTTTCCTCTTTTGCAACAGTTGTCGTATGTGGCAGACTAATCTTTTGTGGAGTTATCTCAACCTTTTCTACTTGTGGTTCAATAGGTCGTATAGTTTTAGGCTTTGGAGTAACAAACGCTTTTTCAACAGGCTTAGTATCATCAACTTTAAAGAAGCTAATAACATCAACAAGTTTTTGCGCTTCCGCAGACAACTCTTCTGACATTGCCGCCATTTCTTCTGCTGCTGATGCATTCTGTTGTACTACTGTATCAAGTTGTATAATAGCTGTGCTTACCTGCTGTGCTCCATTATCCTGTTCACGAGAAGCTGTAGCTATCTCATCAATAAGCTGTGAAGTTTGTTCTATCTGTGGTACTACCTTGCTTATAAGTTCGCCAGCCTTTTCAGATAATCCTACCGTTTGTTCAGATATTTCACTAATTTCGCCAGCAGCTATTTGGCTACGCTCTGCAAGCTTTCGTACTTCAGATGCTACAACAGCAAAACCTTTTCCAGCCTCACCTGCACGAGCAGCTTCAATAGCAGCATTTAAGGCAAGTAAATTGGTTTGACTTGCAATATCTTCAATTATTGATATCTTTTCGGCAATTTGCTTAACCGCTTCAACAGACTGTACTACAGCAGCACCACCTTCATCACCGTTTGCACTTGCTTCACGAGCGATATCACTTGTTTTAGCTGCATTATCTGCTGTCTGCTTTATATTTGATGTCATCTCTTCAATAGTGGCTGACATCTCTTCTGTTGATGCAGCCTGTTCAGATGCACCTGATGAAACAGATTGACTTGATGAACTGATTTGAGAACTACTTGTTTGGACCTGCATAGCCGCAGCCCGTATCGATACAACCGTAGCAGTTAAAGAACTTGCCATACTTGAAAGCGTTTGTGCTATCAATCCAAGCTCATCTTTACGTTTTGAGAATTTCTTTTTCTCTTCTTCTGAAACAGAAGAAATAGTCAAATCACCATGTGCAATATCATTCAAACCTGATTGTACGCTTTTAATTGCACGCGAAAGTGAGTTTGAAAAAAAGCGAGCTATAACAATTGCAACACCTATACAAGCTGCCGCTATCAATAAAATGAATACCACCATTTTGTTTATATCTTGAGCAAAATCGGCATCAGGTTCTGTCGCACCTACTGAAAAAATAGTTCCTGGTATTTGTCCATATGCAAAATAATTCGTTTGTTTTTTCAGTGTATATATACCACTTCCAGTTTCTCCCTTACGCATTTTTTTAACAAATTCAGCAAGACCTTTATAACTCGAATCTGTTTGAGAAAGCTTTTCGTAGTTTAGACAATTGTCAACTGCTTCTTTTTCAGCAGCACCAACAATATTTCCAGATTGATTTGAAATGACAAAAACTTTACCTGTTTTTCCAATTTGGATATCCTTACACAAATTAGAAATAAAATCATCTGTACAATTTAATCCAAGAACACCAATAACATTCCCATTTTTTCCATACACAGGAACCGCATAATAAAAAGTAGCAACTCCTTGCAATTTACTTTCCAAACGATCACTGATTACTGTTTTTCCACGTATTGCTTCTTTAAAATAATCTCTATCTGCTATATTTACAGCTTTACCTTCCGAATTATAACCATTTCCTTCTGTATCTACATATATAAAATAACGGTGTGATAAACTCTTATCCACATGACTGTTAACATATATAGCTTTTTCATATGTAGATTTTGATGTATCAGTCAGTGTATTTGTTTTAGCAAGCGTTTGTAAACGCACTTCTTCCGTATCAATTTGACTTGCAAGATGTCCCCCAACATCCTTTACTAAAACTTGTAAAGCAGAAGTTGAAATATCCTTGCAGGTATCTTGTACAGAATAGAGAGAGCATAATAGTAATAAGACCACAGTAAGAATAGTTAAGCCTAAACCAAAAACAAGGATTTGAGAACGTATCGTTTTCATGAAGCCTCCGTATCAACCGAGTATCTTTTTTACAATAGCTATAAGTTTTTCAGAGGTAAAAGGTTTAACTATCCAGCCCGTTGCACCAGCTGCTTTACCTTCCTCCATTTTTGATTGCTGATTTTCGGTTGTTAAAGCTATAATAGGAGTAAACTTATATCCCTCTGTCACTCTAAGTTGCTTAGTCAGCTCAATACCATCCATATTTGGCATATTAATATCAGTAATGACCAGATTAAACTTATCTGCTTTTGCTTTGTCCAAAGCATCTTTTCCATCCACTGCTTCAACAATCTCAAAACCTTCTTGACCTAGAATAAATGAAATACTTTTTCGGATGGATACTGAGTCATCTACTGCTAAAATCTTTTTGTTTGCCATACTATATTCTCCTATTATTAGTTTAATCCCTATATAATTAATATAATCCTAAATATCCTAATGAATTATTGTAGCACTAATAAGCGTTTTTGCAATGCTTTGCAATGGAACAATCTTATCAACACCACCATTTTTAATAGCCTCTGCAGGCATACCAAATACTATACAACTCGCTTCATCTTGAGCAATAGTATAGGCTCCCGCATCATGCATTTCTTTCATTCCTTTCGCACCATCATCGCCCATACCAGTCATAATGACCCCAACTGCATTTTTACCTGCATAACGGGCTGCAGAACGAAATAGTACATCAACAGAAGGTCTATGTCTGGATACCAGAGGTCCATCACGGACTTCAACATAATAATCTTTTCCAGATCTTTTTAATAGGGTATGCTTATTACCTGGAGCAATAAGCGCAAGTCCCCTTTGCACTTTATCCCCATTTTCTGCCTCTTTTACCGTCATCTTTGATAAACCATTAAGACGGCCTGCAAAAGCTTTTGTAAAATGTTCTGGCATATGTTGTACAATTACCATACCAGGCGTATCACCAGGAAGAGCTGATAATAAATCTTTTAGAGCTTCAGTTCCGCCTGTACTAGCTCCTACTACAATTATTCGCTCAGTAGTATCAATAGGTATTGTACCCTTTGTTGGTTTTTGCAATATAACATCAGCTGTCAACTTTGGCTGCACAGTATATGGCTGGTTTTGCTTTTTTTCCTGTGTTGATGGTCGTGTAGAACCTCCAATTTGTGAAGGAATCAATTTTTTTAACTTTCCTGTACTTTGATATGCAGATTTTACTGCATCACTAATAAGTATCTTTGATTCTTCAATGAACTTTCGGGTACCCAAAGCTGGTTTTTGAATGATAGAACAAGCTCCATATTCAAGAGCTTTAATTGCATTAGGAGATCCTTCTGAAACCATAGTTGAACAAATGACACAAGGAATAGGATCTATTGTTTCATTTAACTTTCGTAAGAAAGTTAGTCCATCCATACGAGCCATTTCAATATCAAGAATAATAACATCAGGTCTGTTTTGATTTATCTTTCGTACCCCTATAATAGGATCAGGTGCTGTTCCTATAACAACAATTTCGGGATCACTTGAAAGTACCGAGGTCATTGTCTCTCTTACAAGAGCTGAGTCATCTATAATCAACACTTTTATTGACATACCATGCTCCTCATATTCCTAAACCTTACGAAAAACGGTAGGCGCAATAGTTTCTACTGGTAAATCCATTCCAAAAATTGTCTCAGAATGTCCAAGAAACAAAAAACCACCTTTATTTAAGTTACGAAGTAGTTTTCTAATTACTTCTTCTTGAATTTTCTTCTCAAAATAAATAAGTACATTTCGACAGAAAATAATATCTTTCATTCCTACATTATACGAAGGATCCATAAAGTTAATTCGTTGAAATTTGACTTTAGCACGGATATCCTGTTTAACTCGCACAGAAGGATTATCAACATGTGCTTTACTTTTTAGAAAATACAGTTTTTTAATTTCATAGGGTAAATTTTCAACAGATTCCAAAGGATATACTGCATTACTAGCCCGGCTTAACACTCTTGTAGAGATATCTGTTGCCAATATGTCATAATTTTCTATCTTACCAGGACGTTTACGCATATATTTATTCATAACCATTGATAAAGTGTATGGTTCTTCTCCTGTAGAACACCCTGCAGACCATAATTGTGGAACAGTAACACCCGCATGGACTAATGAGGGTAAAACCGTTTTTACTAAGACATTAAAATGCTCTTTTTCTCTAAAAAAATGTGTTAAATTTGTCGTTAACACATCAATCATCGTCACAATTTCATCATTAGAATCTGAAGAAAATACATAATCTATGTATTCTTTAAAAGAAGACATCCTCAATGCTTTTAATCGACTCGTCAAACGAGACTGGATCATCAGTTTTTTTTCTTCAGGCATTTTTATGCCCACTTTTTTTTCAATGTATGACGAAATTGTTTTAAATTCTACATCAGACATTGATTGAGGAACTGCTAAAAATGCTGAAACCGACTCATTTTTATTAGGAGAAGAATCGATAATACCCATTACTTCTCCTGTTCGAGTCTCTTAACTACTTGTGATAACTTCAATATATCCAAAATAAGAGCTATAGAGCCATTTCCAAGAATTGTCGCACCTGAAATACCTATAATATGCTTATATAATTCACCGATTGGTTTAATAACAGTCTGATGATTACCTATGACAGAATCTACAATAATACCAATTTTTGAGTCATTATCATTAACAACCACAACCTGACTATTTAATGGTGTCGGCTTTTCTAATTCAAAATAAGTATGCATATTAATACAAGGTAAATATTCGCCTCGTGTTGTAATATGCATACAGAGTGTATCAATAGATTCTGTATTATCTAATTCCACACACTCTTCTATATTGGTCAATGGAATTACAAATTGTTGCTCACCGATTTGTACTAACATACCGTCAATAATTGCAAGTGTTAGTGGTATCTTTAATATAAAGCTCGAACCTTTTCCTAATTCTGTTTCGACTGATACGGTACCACCTAAAGATCCAATATCACGTCTAACAACATCCATTCCTACTCCACGACCAGAAATTGATGTAACATTTTTATTTGTCGAAAAACCTGGCTTAAAAATTAACTCATATATTTCATTATCTGTAATCTCATCAGTAGCTTGTATGAGTCCTTTTTCGATTGCTTTATTACGTATTGCCTCTTTATCAAGTCCATTACCATCATCAGAAATAGTAATAAGAACAAACGCTCCCGCATGCTTTGCAGAAAGGGTAACAGTTCCCTTTGCTTCTTTTCCTCGCTCTACACGTACATCAGGCATTTCAATACCATGATCAGCTGAATTTCGTATCAAATGAATAAGTGGATCGTTCAGTTTTTCGATAACTGTTTTATCCAATTCTGTTTCCGCACCTTCTGTTATCAACTCTATATTTTTACCAAGCTGATTTGACAAATCATGAACCAATCGCCTAAACCGAGAAAAAATAGTTCCGATTGGTAACATACGCATATCCATCGCATTATCACGAAGAGCAAAAATAAGACGCTCACTCAGCTCACTCAAAGTCGTTAACTGCTGATTTTGTTCTTCTTCTGCCATTTGTGCTAAGCGTGCATTAAATGTGACCATTTCACCAACAAGATCAATAAGTTGATCGAGTTTTTCAGAATTGACACGAATACTTTGTTGTGCAGCAGGAGGCTCAGGATTTTTTTCGACACGTTGCTTTTGAACCGTTTCCTGCATTTTCTTTAAGTGATCTTGTTCAGCTAATGCAGATTTTACCTCAGCTTCCGATATGATGTTCTGCTCTACTAAAACTTGTCCAATCTTTTTTTGCTCATTAACAATTGTATCAAGCTCTGTACGGGATATTTTTTGGCGATCAATAAGAATCTCACCTATTTTATGATGAGTATCTAAATTTTCATTTATTTTCTCGATAGTAACTTTAGAATCATTATCAAGAAAAATAAAAACATCTTTTATATCGTTTTCTGTTTTATCGGTAGTAAGAATTATATCCCAAGAAATATAACATTCCTCAGGAACTAAGTCGGATAATGTAGGTATCGTTTCGGTAAAAGCAACAACTGTATAAGTACCCATATCACATAATTCTTTTACCATTAATTCCGGTCGGGTACCATTTTGTAAAATCGAAGGTGCTGGCCTAAAAATAATACGCCATGTAGTTCCTGTTGTTTCAGTCTGATTAACCTGTGCTGGAGAACTTTTTTTAACCTCTTCTTTTACTTGTGTATCATCTGATTTATATTCAGAAACATATCCATGTAAATCTGAAATAATTTTATCACCTGCAGCTTGCAATTCAGGCGTTATTTCATTTCCCAACATACTGCGAATATGATCTCGAGCAGTCAATGTAAGCGTTATCAATGCATTTGTTACCGGAACAATACCATTTCGTACCATATCAAACGCATTTTCCATTTCATGCGTAAAGTTTTGAATAGCATCAAAACCAAACATACCTGAAGACCCTTTTATAGTATGCATGGCTCGAAATATTGCACCTATAACTTCCTGATTTTGTGGTTCATTTTCAAGAGTTAAGAGATAGTCTTCAAGATTATCAAGAAGCTCATTCGCTTCTTCAAAAAAAACGGATGATAATTGATCAAGCATTGTCTTTCTCCGTTTCTGAAGTGATAGGTAATGTTAAATTCAAAAGAGATACAATGGCACTTACAGATTCTGGGACAGTATTTAAAACAGAAAACGGAACAGAACGCCGTTCCCCCTCTTTTTCAGCGGACAATATAAGTTGTATAGCAGACGTATCAATATCTTCAACAGCTGATAAATCTAGATAAATTTTCTTATACGATTCAAAAGCTTCCAACAATTCATTTTTCAATGCTATGGCCTGTTCAATTCCAACAGATTCTTTCCAGACAATAGTATGACTTTGTGATTGCGTTTTACGTTTTGCCATTACTGCCCCTTTATTAAGAGATGTTTTCCTATATTTTTTCGGCAATTTAAGTTATAATTATAAGTGTAACTTGACATTGAGGAGTCGTCAAATGAAAGACATCAATTTATCTAATGAAAATTTTTTTACTTTTCAATTAGGAAGAGGCTTATTCGCATTACCTGTATCTTCAGTAAAGGAAGTCCTAAAATACGATGTTATTACTCCTGTACCAAAATCACTTCCTTATTTAAAAGGCGTGTTAAATATTAGAGGTTCGGTTATCACCGTTGCAGATTTACGCATTTTATTTGGCTTTGAATCTGTAAAACCAATAGAAAAAAATGCTATCATTGTAACAGAAATTCAACAAGAAGATGATCAGCCACTTATACTTGGTATTTTAGCAGATGATGTAAATGTCGTTAGTCATTTACAGATGGTACCATCAGAAACCGCTGATTACGGTTCATTACCTGGACGCAATGAATTTGTATCATCAGTTGCAAAAAATAATGATACGTATATCCTTATTCTTGATTTAGAAAAGATATTAACTTCAATAAAAAATGAAATTGCAGCTACGGCAATGGTTTAAAAGGTGAAACAAATGTTTCAAAAAATTTTTCTTCCTCTTTAAGTATTTGTTGTACAGCCGACACATTATTCTTAAGACGTTTTAACCATAGTTTTGAAGTTCCACAATCAAAAAATATTTTTCGAGGTACTATACCTCCAATATCAGATGAAATAATAGGTATATGTTCTTGCTCTAAAAAAGAAAATGCAAAATTAATATTATTAATTCCTACTTGCTTAGAATCATTTTCTCCTTGAGCAACATTAAAGACATTACTTCCACCAAACACTTTTGCAGTCAAATTTGCTTTATTTGCACCTTTTTTAATTAATTCTTCAATAAGCATAGGAATTGCATATTCACCAAATTTACTGAGCAATGGACAGGTATCATTTGTTGTTTTGCTATTTTTAGCAAGCATAAAATGATTTAATCCACCAACTTTATTTTTTTCGTCAAATAAAGCAACTGATACACAAGAGCCTAAAACAGTAGAAACCATTTCACTTGTTTTTGATGCATATAATTCACCAGGGTATATAATGATTATATCTCTTTTAAAGTGTGTAT
>JAILIC010000065.1 GCA_024695475.1 Treponema sp. | reverse complement strand
TCAAAATCGGAGTCAATGGGACTGGTATGCAATGTGGCTGATTGAACTTAAAGACGGCACGCATATTGGAGATTTGTGCTTTAAGGGACTTACTTCTGACGGCATATCGGAAATTGGCTATGGCATTCAAAACGCATACCAGCGACATGGCTACGCAACAGAAGCGGTAAAAGCCGTCTTGGGCTGGGCATTTGCTCACAACGAAGTAACAGCCATAGAGGCAGAAGCAACGACAGATAATATTGTCTCCCAAAAAGTCCTTGCAAAATGCGGTTTTATCGCAAACGGACAAGTTGGAGAAGAAGGTCCTCGTTACACTTGTAAACAAGATATACATTAATCTTCACCTTTTGCTTAAAACAAATTCGGCTGCATTGTATCTTCCGGGAACTCTTTCATCCAGTTAAAGACGGAGTCAACTCCCAGCATGATATTATTTTTGCGGCATAACTGTGTAAGATAGGCCATAAGCTCGCGTTCGTGCGAGCTTGCAACCATGTAACTGTTTCCAAAAGATTTTATATAGCGATCTTTAAGACCCGAAATACGTTTATCCCGCGTGGCAATGCTGTCCAAGGCAGCATAAAAATATTCACGATTTCCATCTCGTAATGTGAGCCCGATACCAAAACACAACATTGCCTTTACCCCTGCACGAGTGCAGTAATCCATAATTCCGTCTATATTTTCTTTTGTATCGTTTATAAACGGCAAAAGAGGAGAAAACCATACGACCGTTGGGATTCCCCTTTTGCGGCATTCACACAAAACTTCAAAACGACGGCTTGTAGGACAGACACCAGGCTCAATCAAACGGCATACAGTATCATCTGCGGTGGTAAATGTCATCTGAACAACAGCTTTTGTCTTTTTATTAATGCGTTCAAGAATATCAAGGTCTCGCAGAACCTGATCAGATTTTGTTAATACAGCAGCCCCAAAATTATATTTTTCTATTACTTCAAGACAGCGGCGGGTAAGGCAGAGCTCTTTTTCCAGTGGAACATACGGATCGCACATACTGCCTGTTCCGATCATGCAGCGTTTACGTTTTTTACGCAGGGCTTCTTCCAAAAGCTCAGGCGCATTCTGTTTAACTTCAATGTCTTCAAAATCATGAGTAAACTGGTAGCACTTACTTCTGGAATCGCAATAAATGCACCCATGAGAGCAGCCACGGTAAATATTTATGCCGTGATAATTAAGAATTGATTTTGCCTGAACAAAGTGCATTACGTTGTTTCTTTCAACTTCCGTGCAAGACATTCCATATGGCGGTTATCTGTTCCACAGCAGCCGCCCCATATCTGAAAGGAACTGACTTTATTAAGCTGAATCATTTCTTCTGCAAAGTCTTCTGGAGCTGAACTTTTAAGATCTTTTGCGCCGTCTAATTCTGCATAACTTAAAGGAGAAGTATTTGCCTGAATGCCCCGAAAACGAGTCCGTACGACTTCCGTCTGATTAAATGGCTGCGACAAAGCCTGATGTACTATCCGTGGATGGACACAATTTGCCATATAACAGACAGGCTTATTTTCCGTTACTTCATCAATATAGGTAATTGCATCTGCAATGGAAGTTCCGTCTATAAGCTTACCGTCCGCCTGTACCGTAAAACTAATTATATATGGGAGCTTTGTATCACTTGCAGCCTTTGCCAACCCAGCTGCTTCTGGCAAAGCTGGCATAATTCCTGCATAGAGGAAATCAGCTTTTGCTTCTAAAAAACGTGTCGTTGACCATGTATGAAATTCATAAGCCTCATTTTCTGAAAGTGCGCCTTCTGACGTGTAGGCATCACCTTTGCAGCCCAGTAACCCGCCCACATACATTTTTGGAGCTCCCTGAAAAACAGTACGTAAAAAAGTAACATTATCTTCTATTATGTTTGCCGAATATGCAGACTTTTCGACTCGCTCTTTATTTGCACGTCTGGTAGGAGTTGTAGCGATAAATGGAAATCCATACTTTTGGGCAATTTCAATGTAACCAGTCCACAATTCAGAAAGTGCTTTTCTGCCCTGCTCACTGTAAATCAATCCTGCCATGGCAACATGTTCATCAAAAGTAATGTTATATTCTCTTTTAAGCCGCTCACCTAAAGCTCCTTCCATTAAAACGATTTTACTTTTTGAAAGACACTCTCTAAAATCCATATGTACCTCTAAAGACAGTTTTTTCTATGTGCCTTAAGCTTTTTAATCGCCCAGTCATAATGGCTTGAAGTTGCACTTACAAAATAGGAACCGAGATCTGTACCGCCTGTCCAGCAGAAATGCTTTTTGGTAAAAAGCTCTTCATTGCTGTATTTTTCGATTAGCGCAAGGACTTCGGCATGAGTCTTTTCGAGATTTTTCTTTGCCTCTTCAAGTGTAGTTGACTGATTACGATTCCAGAACATTACGTTCATAGCCCCGTACGTTTTCCATGAATATTCTGCTGGCAGGAATGCAATCGCACTTTTTGCATCAGTTACAGCCGCATTATTTTCGATGAACTTAATCATCAGTTTCTGCCATTCATAAAGGTGAATCAGAACGTCGCGCACGTTTTTATCCCGCCCCCAGTGGGCTTCTTTTTTGCCTGTATCAGCGGAAAAGTCAAAAGGTGTATTCATTTCTTTTTCGCTCATCGAAGCGATAAAATCCATGAGCTTTGAATAATTTTCTTTTGCGGCTGTAAGTAAATCTTCTTTATTTCGTGGTCTCGGCATGCAATCCTCTCCTTATACTTCTATTCTATCACATAAAACATGACAAACGAGTGTCATATTTTATCAGCGAATTCTTCAAGCAGACTATGACTGTAAATCTTTTTTCCTGTTGATTCACGCACTTTTTTCCACAGATAGGCGGCAACTTTCAATTTATTGGAAAAGCGAGCTGTTGCAGAATCCGCACAAAAATCCTTTACGAATTTGTTCCACTGAAGGCAGGATTTGTCGTATTTCGCATAAGCTTTTCGGCCATAAGCGACTTCAAGCATATCACCAAGCGTAAAAGTTTTGTCGCAGTCCTCTTTTACTTTTTTCGCAGTAGCAACCATATCTGCATTGAACTTAAAATTTTTGATTCCTGTCTGCGCGGAAAAGAATTCGCGGAACCGCTGACTGAAGCAGAACCTGCAGTCAATCAAGCTTGTTTCCAAAGTAAGTAGCTTTGTGTCTGTTTTTTTACCGTTGGAATATACCGGCTTTCGCTGCTTTTTTTGAATCAAATTTCCTTTGAAATATTCTTCGATATTGTGGTTCAGTTCAAGTTTCATTCCTCTGGATTCTATTCCAAGCTGCCTGCAAATCTGCTGAAGCTCTTTGCGATACCAGTAATATTTTGAGAATTCTTCATAAGACTTTATCTCTTTGAATTGCGGTCTGTTTTCCATAGCTAAGCCTTGTGTGCCGTAATGATTGTATAGCTGTAGGCGTTCACGGTGATTATACAGCCGTCTATCCTGCAATACCAGTTTTTGCCGTTACGAGTAATTTCACAGCGTTCGTCGCAAATACGCTCGCGGCACCATGAAACAATGTCAGCCACATCTTCACCAAGATTCAGATTTCGTCTGATGCGGTCTATGCCCATAGGTGTAGTATGAATCTTATCAAGATTATCTAAAAGCATATTTTTATTATTCATAATCCAAGTGTATCATAAGAAATATGACAACTGTATGTCATGTTTTATAGAGAGATGGATTCCTTCACTTACACACTTTGATTTACAATCTTAGCATATTCATCTTCCGGTATCATCGGAGAGCAAACCTGTGCCAAAAGCTCAGCTGATATTTCGCCTTTTTGTGCATATTCTTTGCCTGCCTGTTTTACAAGCTCAAGGCGTGGCATAGTTACAACAGCTGCTTCCGGCGCATTGAACATAGGACTTTCAGGCACTGTAATAATCGTATGATTATTCGGAAAACACAATGTAAACTGCGCTACCGCAGGCTCAAAATTGAGTTTGCTGTTAGGAAAACCACAGCCACAAATCATCAGATATTTCAAATGTGAATAATCTGCCTGGCCGACATGTTCATAACGCTCGCCGACTTTCTGCATAGCCATAGATGACAACGGCATAGTCCGGTCAATTAACGCCTTTAGCGGAGCTGGCATACCGTATGCATACAGCGGAAAATTAAACAGTAACAAATCGCTTGCAAGGATTTCTTCCAGAATATCCCGCATGTCATCTTTATAGACACACGTTCCGCCGTTACGTTTGCAGGTAAAACAACCCTTGCAATATTCAATATGCTTTTCTATTACATGTATTATATGCACTTCCTGTTTAGCTGCTTCATTCATTCCGTCCAAAAATGCACGAGTGATGTGCATTGTGTCACTCTTATCACCTTTAGGGCTGCCATTTAATACTAATACTTTCATTTCCTTACCTTACTACATTGTAAATAACATACCTACATCAATACACTGTATCATGTACGAAAAACGTAAGCTACCTACGCTTCGTAGAGTTGCCGAGAACCTAAATAAACATCACCCGCCAATCATAACACCGATATTTCCATGCATTGTAATTCTGATCAAACCGCAGATAACAAGATGCATCGGATAATATAAATAGAAGAAATATTTCATTCCTTTGCATTTTCCGCGTGTGCCATTGTAGTTTTTTAAGAGTGGAATAGTAAGTGCAACACCCATTTGGATAATTCCATACAGCGGATGAATAAATATAATGTAAATCGCAGAATAAAGTGCTATCCATAAAAGCATAGACCACATCTGTTTTTTAAAATTATCACGATTACGTCCAAATCCAAGTATTACAAGGATAGCAGGGCTGGACCAGTCGCTCGGAAATGCAAGGGCTGCAAGAATAAAAACCAAAACTGTTTTTTGCCATGATTTAAGTCCATGATTATCAACAATTATAAGTCCAAGTACACCAATAAAAAGTGGCCAGATTACGCTCGTTTGATTAAACACACTGGTTTTAAACGGAATAAAGGAGATTCCAAATGCAAAATTATATGCAAAATGCCCCAGTATCGAAAAAACAAAAAGACGCAGAAGGTATTTCTTTACATTGTGCGTATAGTGATACCCTTCTGCAATCATATACCAGAAAATCGGTGCAGCAAGTCTACCTAAAATATGACATATAATGATCCACCAGTCGGTAGGATAATTTGGATATAGTACGCAGATTAGGTGATCTAGTGTCATCGAACAGATTGCAATACATTTAAGTTGATTTCCTGACAATCCTTTTTCCATCAATTCCTCTCGATTTATACTATACGCTTTTATATTTTATGACCTATAGTATAAAACAAGGAGATATATATTTAAATAATTTTTAAATAAGATGCACTTTTTTGCCGATGAAATGCACTGTTATTCCAGCAGAAAACACAGGAGCAAAAAAAGTGTAAAGCAGACATGCACAACTAATTTGCCTGCGAGGTTCTCGGGGTACAGGAAAAACGACACTCATTCTTCAGCATATAAAAAAAACATTCTTTTATTTTTGAAATATAGTATTCATCATTTTTTATGTTATCCATAAATTTTTATCCCATCCCTTAAAATTTCATTTAATAAATCCATATTTTCTTTTAACTGATTGATATCTAAAACATCTACTTTTTTCTGCAGCG
>JAILIC010000054.1 GCA_024695475.1 Treponema sp. | reverse complement strand
CACAACATATGTTTCAAAAAATGCACCTGCCATAGCACCACTTTGCATAACCTCTGGGCTTGTCCATCTTGTAAGATACGCCGCAAGTCCCGTATCCATAAAGTAAAGTTTTGGAGTTTTCACCACACGCTTTTCTACATTAGATGAATACGGCTTCAATAAATACACAATGCCCGATGATACCAATAGAGAAAGCCACTTTTTTGCAGTAACTTCGCTAACGCCACATTCACGGGCAAGGTCGCCATAATTTACAAGCTGGCTTGTACGAGATGCAACCACCGTTATAAACTGTAAAAACTGCATTTCATTAGCAACCTGGCTTAAATTCTTTATATCGCGTTCAATATAAGTTTTCAGATATTGAGCATAAAAATCTTTTGGGCTAACTGTATTTTTCAATACTTCAGGATATCCACCTGTAAAAATTCGATTCCAAACATTCTGGACGGAGAAGTCGTAATTCATAAAAGCCTTATTCCGTTCCAAGATATATTCTTTTGTCGGAATAAAGCTATCAGAAAAATCATCACCACGAATTTCACGGGCAGAAAGAGAATATAATTGGACAATACCAATTCGGCCAGAAAGACTTTCTGTTGCTTTTTCCATCAGCTTAAACTGCTGGCTGCCTGTAAGATAATACATTCCGTTATGCCGGTCTTTATCAATTTCAATTTTAAGATAGCGAAAAAGTTCTGGCACATACTGAACTTCATCAAACATATAAGGACTTGCATGCAGTTCGAGAAATGTCTTTGGATCTGACAAAGCAAATTCTTCTTCTGCAATATCATCGAAAGTTGTGCTGAATATAGATTTAGCTTCGGTGATTTTTTTCAAAAGCGTTGTTTTGCCAGTTTGTCTTGCACCTGTTACAAGCACTGCAGGAAAAGAAGAGGCAAATCGAACCAATGTTTTTTCAGCATGACGAGCAATAAAATCCATAGCTACGCTTCATTTATATGGGATAATCCAAAGTACAGTTATATATTATCCCATATTTTCAAAAAAAACAAGCGTTCTTTTCTTTTATCCCCCTCCCTAAAAATAGAAATGTCAAAGAACATGCCGGAACTTTTTTTTAAACAGTTCCGATCTATTTTCTAACCGCCTTCCGGCAGATAAAAACCACGACAAACGGCAGTGCCAGAAGCAGGCCGTACAAAGCTGCCAGTCCAACCCACTGAATATATGAATCAGGCTGAAATGAGTATTGCTGAATCAAAAAACAAAGCATAAAAAAGAGAAAACAGCAGAATACTATTTTTATAAAGGCAGTAATGCCAATTTTTGTAGATTTAAGAATATGGCGGCTAGTGTAAATAAGTACATCAACTCCCCGATACAAGCCTGAGCAGACAGAGCCGACAAGTACGCCTTTAAAACCTAGAATCATAACTCCAGCTATACTGCCCAGAACATTTATCACAGCCTCAGCAACGCTTCTCCACTGAGTCTTCTTAAAATGACCAGCCGCATTTATAAGCTGAACTGCAGGATTTCGAAGATTATTAAGGCCCCCGACAAATACAAACAGCACAGCAAGGACAGGCTGTATATATTGAGTGTCTGTCATATTTACTGTGTACAGCCTCATAAAAGGCATAATCAGAAGGTATGTCATTGCATAAAACCAGCCCTCGATTGCAAAATAGACAGTTTCATAGCGGGCAAAAATGTTTCGAGTGCGCTCAATAGAATCTGTTACCAGCGATTCCCCAAAGAAAGACTGCATACCGTTGCTGAAGGCACCTAAAAGTTGGTTTACCGCATTGAACACAAGAGCATACACAGTGTATACGCTGGCATCCTTTAGCGAGCAGAAAATCGTAATAATCACAAGAGGCGAATTAAATACGACAAGACCGCCAATCTGATGCACAAGCACATTCCTGCTCTGACTGATTGCCTGGGTATCTGGCTCAGCATGGAAGTTTACTTTCGAGTAATGCAACCTCACATAAAGTGCCAGCACCAGATAACGGGCAAGAAACATCAATGCAGAAGATAGTTTTACAAGAAGAATCCCAAATCCAGCTTTTATAAGAACTACTGCAAGAGCCGTACTTACGATTAGTGCCCCCATCTGCATAAGGGAAATCACATAGATTTTTTTATCCGCAGTTAAAAGCACCCGGTATTTTCCAAATAAAAAAAATTCCGCAGCCCCAGTAATGCCGAGTACCAGCACCATGAGGGCGGACTGCAAACGGTCAACTTCGCCCCCGACAAGCAGCGGATACACAAACGAAAGTATAAAAATAA
>JAILIC010000048.1 GCA_024695475.1 Treponema sp. | reverse complement strand
CATATCGATGCATGTTACGGAAATCATGTACGCTGGGATATTCCTGTTGGAAAAGTTATGTGCAGTGACGGAATTGCCATGCACGGGCTTTTAGCTTTTGAAGCTAATATTCAGGGGTTAAACGGACATGGTTCAAGACCAGACTTAGGACACAGTACACTTGACTGCTTCAACTTGTTTTACAACAGCATGAATCAGATGCGAATGAAAATGGTTGCGCCGGATAAGCGATTTACCTGGTCAATCGGAAAGGTTGTCTGCGGAACGGCACGAAATGTAATTCCTGACCACCTGTATTTTGCAGGAACAGCACGATTTTCAGATGCTGCTGATGGCCGCAACTGTTTCTATGAAATTAAGAAAATGCTTGATGCAGCCTGTTCTGTTTGTGACTGTACTTACACAATTACTCCTGCGCAGTTTTTACTGCCGGTAAAGAATTATTCACCTTGCGCAGAACTTGCTGAAAAATGTATCAGCAGTTTAGGTGAAAATGTTCTATACAAAGGCGATGCATGGATGGCAAGTGAAACGTTCAGCTACATGTCCAATATGTATCCGAGTATATATGCGTTTATCGGTATAAAAAATGAAAAGCTGGGGGCAGGTGATAATCATCATACACCAAAGTTTGATCTGGATGAAAAAGGCATGATATACGGTGTTGCCGCTGCTTTAAGCTATGTAGAAAGTTTTCTTGAAAATCCACCTGATTTATCCGGTTTTACCAAAGTATCACTAGGTCACAAAGAATTTATTTCTTTTGTACATACCTTTTAATTAGAGGAGGTAATATTATGGAAAAGTTTGTAATTACTGTAGGCCGTCAGTTCGGCAGTATGGGGCGCCCGATTGCAAAAACTCTGGCTGAAAAACTCGGAATAAACTACTTTGACCGCGACATAGTTGAAGAAGTTGCAAAACGTATGAATATGCCGTTAAGTATTGTCAGTAATGAAGAAGAAGCAGCCTCTTCAAAGTTTGGTAAATTCGGAAAAATGCTTTTCCCTCTTGGCAAGCAGACAACTGAACTTCAGGATAAAATCTTTGAGGTACAGAAATGTGTAATCATGGACTTTATAGATAAAGGTTCGTGCATCCTTGTAGGCCGTTGTGCAGACTACATTGCCAGAGATTGTGCAAATCTGTTTCGGATTTATATTTACGCTCCTTTTGAAGAACGTGTTAAGAACTGTGTTCAGTTTTTGAATATGTCAGAAGGTGATGCCCTTAAAATGTGCCGTGATGTTGACCGTGCCCGCAGCGCTTACCATAAACAATATGCAGGCTATGATTGCATGAGCGGAGAAGTAATGGATTGTATGATTAACAGTTCATCACTTGGTATTGAAGGAACAGTCAGTGCCCTTGAAGCTTTAATTAAGCAGCGCTTTAAGTTATAATCCTGAAAATAAAAATTATTTAGGAATTATAAATGATTAAAATGGTTGCCTTTGCTGTAGAAAAGGAAGAATTACCGGTTTTCCTACAGTACAAAGATACTTATCAAATTGATTTAACCTGCTTTGAAGAAAAGCCGAGTCTTGAAAAGATTCAGGAATTAGAACCTTTTGATGCAGTAAACGTTCTTTCAGATACGGTAATTACTGAACAAATGTGGAATGCACTAAAAGAAAAAGGCGTTAAAATCGGGATTACCAGATGCATCGGCATGGAACATATGAATAAGTCTTATGCCGAAAGCATCGGAATTCAGGTTATGAATATCTCTTATTCACCTGCCAGTGTTGCAGATTATGCAATTATGATGATGCTTATGGTTTTACGGCATATAAAACCTGTATTGCTTCGTTATGCAGCCCAGGATTTTACGCCAGCAGGTTTTCGCGGGCGCGAACTGCCAAATATGACAGTTGGTGTTTTAGGAGTCGGAAATATCGGTTTGACCGTGTTGAAACATCTTTCAGGCTTCGGCTGTAAACTTCTTTACTGGAATCGTTCTGTAAAGCCTGAATTACAAGCTGAACTTGAATCCATGGCCCGTTATTGTACACTTGATGAATTATTAGCAGAAAGTGATATCGTAACTGTTCATATTGCATCTAACGAAAAGACCTTCCATTTTATGGATGCTCAAAAAATTTCAAAAATGAAAAATGGAAGTATCCTTATCAATACTGCCCGTGGTCCTATAGTGGATACTTCTGCATTGATTGAAGCTTTGGAAAGCGGACATTTAAGTGGCGCCGGCCTTGATGTTTTTGATGGTGACCGCTACATATATTACCGCGAATATAAAAATTCCATGATAAAGAATCACGATATGGCGATTTTGAATTCTATGCCAAACGTCCTTATGCTGCCGCATCTTGCATATTTTACGGATCAGGCTCTGCATGACATGGTTCACAACTCGCTTAAAAAAGTCTGGGAAGAGTTAGCCTGAAGCTATTCATTCCCTTTAAAAATGTCAAAGCGCATAGAAAGATTAAAATACCTTTCAGTGCGCTTTTTTTGTGTTCGGTGTATTAACCACAGAAAACATTGAACAGGCAATAGAACGTTCCGGCAGTAAAGCCGGCAACAAAGGCTATGAATGTG
>JAILIC010000038.1 GCA_024695475.1 Treponema sp. | reverse complement strand
AAAGCAGAATACACATAAAACGATCTCAGCAATATATACTTTTTTACGTTTTTGTGCTTCTGCTCTTTTGTTCATACTTTTATAACAATGATGATAAAAAAATGTTACCGTACAAATTGTATGGTGTAGATAGTATCTTACTGTACAGAACCTTCGTTTTTCAATGCAATCATTCTTGTACGAGCCATAGACCCCCATGAATCTGCTGCATTTTTATCCAAGAGTTTCTGGTAAGCCTCTGCAGCTCCTGCATAATCTTTTTTAGCTTCTTTGATACGTCCAATACTAAACTGTGCATGATTTGCCTCAAAGAAGTCAACATAAGCAATAGCAGACTCATAATATGATACAGCTGCATCTACATCTGAAAGCTCTTCACTACAAACTGCTGCATTAAAATAGCATAATGGTGCTGTATATGACTTTTTACCAGCTGCTACAGCTGCAAGATAATACTTACGTGCGTCATCATACTTTTTATCTGAAAAAGCAAGATCTGCAGCCAGCATATTAGCTCTTACACCAACGATACCTTTTTTAGCTACAAGTGGCTGTAATTTTTCTAAAGCAACAGCACTACGATTAGCTAAATCAGCATCAGACAAATCATAAGACTTATTGGTAAGCACAAAAGCGATATCTTCAATCTGTGCCAAACCTCTTTCATTTGTCTTATCAATTGCAACAATTGCAACTGAATAACCAATAAGCAAAACTGCTACAATACCAACAAAAGTCAAAACTACAGTACGATTAGCAAATAAAAAATTACCAAGTTTTTCTGCTGCAGTCTGCTTTATTTCTTCTTTCTGAGCCATAATTATCTCCCATTTTTTATACTTGTTTTATATATACAAATCCTTACATCCATCCTTACTGCCTGTCATCTCGGATATGCAATTCATTTAATAAACGAGAGACATATGTACGCTGAATACCTAAAATCTTTCCAGCGGCAGTTTGGTTCCAAGATGTTTCATCAAGGATTTTAATTATATAGGCTTTTTTAAAACGGTCAATAGCAGACTTTAAAGTTTTGTCTTCATCATCAACCATAACGGAATTCTCAACAAAAGTATCAAACTCTTTATTATCTGACGTTGTTTTTACCGTATGTACATCAGTAGGCACAGACAGCCCCAAATCGTTTCTTTGAACAACAGGCGGTACACCAACGATACAAGCACGTTCGATACAGTTTTTCAACTCTCGAACATTGCCCGGCCAAAAGTGCTTTGTCAACTGCAAAAGAGCACCATCAGAAATGTTCGTAAAATTTTTATGAGTGGCATTACTAAATTGCTTGAGAAAAAACAAAGCTAGTGGCTCAATATCATCTTTACGGTCACGCAATGATGGAACATTAATGGGTAACACATTCAACCGGTAATACAAATCACTTCTAAAAATCCCATCTTTTACAAGTTGTTCCAAATCACGAGTTGTAGAAGCTACAATACGCACATCTATTGGAACAGATATCCCCTCGTCTTTTGGAGTGTACTGCTTAGTCTGGATGAGACGGAGCACCTTTTCTTGTAGTTGAGGACTTAATGCACTTATTTCATCAAAGAAGAGCGTTCCACCATCTGCTGTCTGTAAAGGACCATCGGTGGAGGATCGAAAATCACTATGACCAAAAAGTTCTTCATCGAGCAAGTCAGGAGACAGAGAAGCACAATTAACACGAACAAAGGGTTTATTACAACGGGGACTCTTAAGATGTATTTGCTCAGCAAATAGCCCTTTTCCAACACCGCTTTCTCCAGTAATAAGAATAGGTGAAACCGTTTTTGAGACTTCTTCAACTATGTGGAATAAATCCTGAATTATAGTACTTTTAGAAATAAATGGGTGATATGTATTACCAGATTGTACTGTAGCCTGAAGTGCCGAAACACGTTCTTGTGCCATACGGTAAAAATCTGCATTTTGATAGACCAAACTGGCTTGACTGCAAAAAAGTTCGAGTATATCAGCATCGCCTTTATCAAAAGACTGTTTATCCGTTTTATTTACCAATTCAATTACAGCCATACACTCACCTTTTACACGCATAGGCACAGCTATCATTGTATTAGTACGATTCCCCGTTTTCTGCTGCATAACATGCGAAAAACGAGTATCACTAGCAACTTCATTAATAATAATATGCTGATTATGTGTTACAACCCAACCGGCAACACTCTTTTGATCTACAGGAATATATTTTGCATCGTCACTTTTTGATCCTAAAGCAACTGCACAATGTAATGAACCATCATTTTTATTGACCATCAATAAAAATGAAGATTCACAAACAACTAAACGCATTGCAGACTCCAAGATACAGAGTTGCAATGCGTTTATATCAGAAAAGTTTGAATTGATACGACCAATACTATCGATGAGTGTCTTTAGCTTCTCTAAAGTAATAGAGTTCATTGAGCATCACCCATCGAGTAAAATTAGTCTTGCTTTGAATTCTTGATAAAATCACCAAGTGTGAAAGCAGCATCGCCATCATTGTTTGATGATGACATATACTGTGAAATTTCATCACGCTGTTGCTTCTTCTTGAATTCTTTTACAGAGAAGGCAGCCTTTTCTTTTTCAACATTTACGTCTACAACGTAAACATTAATCTTATCACCAACCTGATACTTCTTTACAGCTTCTTCAAATGGAACTTCACGATCATCGCTCAAGTTTGACTTGTTAACCAAACCTTCGATACCGTTAGGAGCCTTAACAAATACACCAAAGTCTGTAATTGAAGTGATTTCACCTTCAAATGTTGAACCTGTCTTGTACTCATCTGCAAATGCTTTCCATGGGTTATCAGAAAGCTGCTTTACACCAAGACGAATGCGGTGGTTTTCTGGATCGCACTCAACTACGACAGTTTCAATTTCCTGATCTACAGAAAGTTCGCTACCAGGATGTTTTACTTTCTTTGTCCAAGAAAGATCATCTACATGCAAGAAACCGTCGATTCCATCTTCGATAGAAACAAAAGCACCCACATTGGTAAGCTTAACAACTTTACCGGTAATCTTTGTACCTTCTGGATATTTTTCAGTAATGGTATCCCAAGGGTTTTCAGTAACTTGCTTCAATCCCAAAGATACACGTCCTGCCTGAATATCATAACCAAGGATCATGCATTCAAGCTCATCACCTACTTTAACCATATCAGATGGCTTGTTAATTTTCTTTGTCCAAGAGAATTCACTAATATGAGCAAGACCTTCGATACCTTCTTCCAATTCGATGAAAGCACCAAAATCTGTCAACTTAGTTACTTTACCTTTTACAACATCATTTACATGATATTTTTCTTCAAAGTGTACCCATGGATCTTCGCTAAAATGCTTCAAAGAAAGGTTAATACGCTTTTCTGCAGGTTCCATACGGATAACCTTCAGTTCAATTTCCTGTCCCTTCTTTACGAAATCTTTTGGACGTGTTACATGGCCCCAGCTCATATCATTGATATGGAGCAAGCCATCAAAGCCACCCAAATCAATAAAAGCACCAAAGCTTGTAAAGCTCTTTACAGAACCTTTTACAGTATCACCGATCTTTACATTATTAAAGAATGCATCGCGATTCTTTTCAATTTCTTCTTCCAGATACTTTCTACGGTTAACAACTACGTTAGCCTTGTTATCTGAATACAAACGCTCTATATAGAATTTACCCTTTACTCCAACGAGAGACTCAGGTTTTTCTACTTTCTGACTATCTGATTGACTAATTGGAAGGAAAGCATGGATATCACCACCCAGATTTACTTCAAAGCCGCCTTTTACAACTTTTGAAATGATTCCGTCAACAACACCCTTCTCATCAAATGCTTTGCGGACATCTTTCCACATCTGCTTTGCATCAGCTTTTGACTTTGATACTTCCGGACCGTTACGGCCGTTCTTTTTAACAAGAACTACAGTTACTGAATCGCCTACAGACGGCAAGTCGCCGGCAAATTCCATAACAGGAATCTTACCTTCTGATTTGTAACCGATATCAATAAATACATATTCATCTGTTACTTGAACTACTTTTCCATCTACAAGTGCACCATCTTCCAATGTTGGAAGATTTTTTAATGATTCTTCTAATTGTGTCTGAATACTACCCTGTGCGTCCTGGGTGTTATTCTTTTCCACTTCCATCTGTTCCATTGTAAACCCTTATTTGTTAATTTTGGATATAATTATCTCACAAACTTGTTCAATGGTCAAGTCAGAAGTATCTATATATATTGCGTCCGGAGCCCTTTTTAGAGCACCTTCCTTTTTATTCTTATCAATTTCATCGCGCTTTCTGATAGCGTCTTTTATTTCTTCAAGAGTCAGATTACTTACCCCCTGGTTAAAACGACGTTTTGCCTGTACATCAATTGATGCATCAAGATAAAACTTATATTCCGCATAGGGGAATACCACAGTCGTCATATCGCGTCCCTCACAGACAATCGACAAAGAGTTAGTAATTTCCTTTAGACGTGCATTTACTAAATGACGAACTTCAGGGATCGAAGATACTTGAGCTGCATGAGCACTCACTTCATCATCATGCAAATGAGCTTCAACATCAACATCATTAAGAATCAAATGTGAATTAACATAATCCAACTTCTGTTTAGCACAACAATCCAATATAGCTTTTTCATCAGTAAGATCAACCTTATTCTGTAAAACAGCCATAGTCAAAGCACGATAAAAACTACCACTGTTTAAATAGGTAACATGAAGTTTTTCAGCAATAATACCAGCTATAGTACTTTTTCCTGTTCCTGCAGGACCATCAATCGCAATAATCATAGTATATGTAACTCCTTATTCGCTCTGATACATCACAATGCATTTGAATGCTTACGGCACAACTTAAGCAAGCTAGTCACTTCAGTCGGTGTCAAATCACGATACTCACCAGGTTTTAATCCATCCATCAGTACATTACCTATACGGACTCTAACCAACTGTTTAATACCAATCTCTTTTGAGTCAAACACCCGTCTTATTTCGCGATTTTTACCTTCGATAAGCACAATACGCATACGACGTGCATTCAATTCCTCTGCTTTAAGACAACGATAAAATACACCATCAATACGAATTCCTTTTTCAAATTCTTCAGCAAGCGTACGAGGAATTGGCAAACTGGTATCGACAATATACTCTTTTTCAAGTTCAGCAGAAGGATGTGACAATATTTTTGCAAATTCACCATCATTGGTAAAAATAATCAGTCCAGTACTAAACATATCAAGCCGACCAACATTATACAGTCGTTCAGAATATGAGTTTTTGAGCAAATCAACTGCGACGGGCCTACCTTTTTCATCAGATGCACTGCATACATATCCAGCAGGTTTATGTAACAACACATACCGTTTTTCCTGTTCTAATACAACAGGATTACCATCAACACAAACAACATCACTAGGCCCAACTTTAGTTCCCAGTTCGCTCACAACCATTCCATTAACAGAAACCCGGCCTTCCAAAATAATCTTTTCACTAGCGCGTCGACTCGCTACTCCACAATGAGCCAAATACACCTGTAAACGTACCGGTTCAGAAGCAGCCCCCTGTCTGCCAGCCTTATCGTGCGAGTTCAAATCTTTCACTTTCTTCCTCATCCAACTTTGGTAAATCGGCTATACTGTTCAAGCGGAAAAACTTCAAAAACTCTTTTGTCGTTCCAAACTGAACAGGTTTTCCTGGTGCATCTTTTTTGCCAACCTCTTTTATTAGATTACGTTCAATCAACAAACGAATCATATTGTCAGCTGAAACACCTCGCAATGATTCAATTTCGGCTCGCGTTATCGGCTGAGAATAAGCAATTATTGATAATGTCTCAATCGCCGATCGAGACAACTTACCCTCAGACTTATTGCCATAACGCTCCTTAAGCACTGCCCATAAATCTTGTTTAGGCAACAAAGTCCATCCACCAGTTATCTGTCCAAGTTCCAAACCACTATTGTCAGCACTGTATTTTTCTTTCAATAATTCAAGTGCCTGTTTTACCACATCTTCAGATAGCTGAGATATTGTCGACAAAGCTTTTTCCGTCAACGGCTCACTATCCAAAAATAATATAGCCTCAATAAGCGCAGCTTCTCGTTCCAAATGTAACTCCATAGTCACCGACATAAGTTCCTATTCTGCCTTATACCGGCGAATCTTAATATCACCGAATAATTTATTTTGATAAATGCACGCCATCTTAAACTTGACGGCCTCCAATATAGCCATAAACGCACAAATAACATCCATTTCATTTCCACGGCGGACAATTAGATCTGTAAACATACATTCTCCTTTATCGTCCAACAATTCATTAAGCAATGTTATTTTTTCGTTTACAGAAATTTCCTCATACATATTGAGGATTTTTTCGTTTGAATAGGCTGATACCATGTCATGAAAAATCTTCTGCATTTGTTGCAGCAAGCTCCATGTATCAACCCTCTCCCATTGACTATCCTCATCTTCAAACGGAAGAGAACGTTGAATTTTCTTACGTTCAAAATTCCATTCATTAGCATTTTCTCGCTCTTCCATAAGTGAAGACAGTTTTTTAAACCGCTGATATTCAATAAGCTCATTAACTAATTCTTGGCGAGGATCTTCAATATCCTCGTCGTCATCATAATTAATCTCAATTGGTAACAACATGCGGCTTTTTATATAGATAAGTTTTGCGGCCCAGCTATAGAACTCGGACAAATCGCTTAAATCCGTTTCAACTATATAGTCAAGATAACTCAGATATTCCTCAGTAATTTGGGCAATAGGAATATCATAAATATTTACCTTGCTTTCACGGATCAATGTCCATAAAAGATCAAGAGGTCCCTCGAACTCTCCTGCATGATAGCTACGATGTTTTGCTACAGATGCCTGCTCAGTCGTCGTTACCTGACCTGATGCTACGCTATTTTGTTCCATACACAGCCCTCCGGGAAATATCTATCCCAGAACTCAGCTGCACTCATATATTTTTCAATGCCCTGATCTGGGAGTCGCTTTACATACGCGGCAAATAAATCCCTTTCATTAGAATCGGCATCTTTATTTAAAACCTCAAGTGCTGGAATCAATACAAACGCACGATCTTTCAATCGCACATGCGGCACCTGCAGCCGCTCCGTTCTTATCTCTTGATTACCATACAACTCAATATCAATATCGAGTGTTCTCGGACCAAAACGGACTTCTTTACTCCTATCGCGTCCTAATGACGCCTCAACGACATTGACTGCATTCAGGAGTTTTTCCGCAGTATACTCTGTATACCCCAATACCACCATATTATAAAACTTATCCTGATCAGTTTTATACATTGGTTCTGTAAAATATACAGATGAAATATGCCCATCAAAAACGAAGGCTGACAACGCTTCACAAGCTTTTGCCAGTAATTGCAATGGAGTCAAAGATCCAAAGGAACGATTTGACCCCAATCCCAATAATACACGAGTCATTTAAAACAGCTCATCCGGTAATGGAGCCGCAGCTTCAGAAGGATTTGCAGGCTGTTTTTTTGCAGTATGACCATCACCAGCTTTCAGTGCACTAGCGCCTTTTGCAGTCATCTCCACCTGAACATCTCCCGCTTTTGTATCAGCTTCCGCTTTTTTTACCGTCTGCATATATGCAGGTGTTACTGGCACACCCTCTTTCGTCTTTAAAACTTGACCAGGAAACAATTTTTCACGGATCTTATGCTCGATCTCATATGCAAGATCAGGATTTTGTTCAAGGAATGCAAGCGCATTTTCTTTTCCCTGCCCAATCTTATTTTCTCCCTGAGTATACCAAGATCCTTTTTTTTCGATAAAACCATATTTTACCGCACTGTCAAGCAAACTTGCTGCAGAAGAAACGCCTTTACCAAAATAAATATCAAGCTCACACTTACGGAATGGCGGTGCAACCTTGTTCTTTACAACTTTTACTCGGACACGGTTACCAACAGCATCCTCTGCATCTTTTGATCCAATTGACTCTGTACGGCGAATTTCCAAACGTATAGACGAATAAAACTTAAGTGCATTACCACCCGTTGTTGTCTCAGGATTTCCAAACATAACACCGATTTTCATACGAATCTGGTTAATAAATACAAGCAAACAACGTGACTTTGAAATTGTAGCCGTCAATTTTCGCAAAGCCTGACTCATAAGACGAGCCTGAAGTCCCATATGACTATCACCCATCTCACCTTCAATTTCTGCCTGCGGTGTCAAAGCTGCAACAGAGTCAATAACGACAATATCAACAGCACCACTACGAACAAGATTTTCAGCGATTTCCAAAGCCTGTTCACCAGTATCAGGCTGAGACACCCAAAGTTCATCAATATTTACACCAAGATTTTTAGCATAAACAGGATCCAATGCATGCTCTGCATCAATAAATGCAGCAATACCACCCAATTTTTGAGCCTCTGCGATTGCATGCAACGCCAATGTTGTTTTACCTGATGACTCAGGTCCATACATTTCAATAATACGACCACGAGGATATCCACCGATACCCAATGCTTCATCAAGCAAAATAGATCCAGATGGAATAACATCGATACCAGAAGCATCTGTTTTTGTTCCCAACTTCATCAAGGAACCTTGACCAAACTGCTTTTCTATCTGCAGTCGTGCAGCTTCCAACGCCTTTAACTTTTCAGCCTGTTCTGCAGCGACTTTTTCTTCATTTATCGTTTTACTCGCCATAAAAACAATTACCCTCCACCTATTAATACAAAAAAACTTATCAAAAGAGGAACTAAAACTCCAAAAAAGTTATTTTTTTCCTATTTTCAACGATCCTGTCACACTTTGATACACCGCTTTTCCCTGCAATGTAACTACCGATCCATCATACACTATTTCAGCAAGAATTCTAACAGCCTTTTCATGATCAATTGGCGGCACCGGTGCCTTTTCAAACACCACAGGAACAATACCTTCTACATGCCTCAGATTTTCATCACCAACCATAAGATCGCAAGAAAACGACGATGAAGTCTCATCACTCCAGTTTGTTATTCTTCCAATCCATGACACCCAACAATGATTATACAAAACAGGCTCTGACAATACCTGTTTACAGGTAATTTCATCCAATTTCGTATCAAATGTCGGCTCTTTTAGCTGTTCAGCCACAAGCTCCGCCTGTTTTTTCTGAAACTGCGTAGCATTAGAATTCAAAATACGATTTACTTCAATCTGAGCAAGATTATCATGGTATCCTGAAAAATAATCCCGAGCACGATTATATGCTTCCACACATTCTTTTTCTGTTAATGTAAAGCGGACTGTTTCATCAGTGCTTTCTGTCCCCTTCTTGGCATCATCAGCAGGAGTTTCAATAAAGGGACGTTCACCTGACAATCGCGATTTACTAGTACCCTGCAAGAACGTAATAGAAAATCCATAATTCCAGCCATACCAGACAATACCACACAATAGAAACAATAATAAACAACGCTGTACAATGGAAGGATTTATTCCCAATGGTGGATAAAACCGTTTTATCTTACCAGTTTCAACCCAGCGATTAATAGTTTTATAATCACCTTTGGTACGGATAAACTCCATTGCCTTTGCTACTATTTTGTTTCCAGGCTCATTATCCTGAATATCCAGATAGTACTGCAACGCACGATCAGTCTCACCTCGTCGTAAATAAAGAGCTGCCTGACCAAGCAACAACTGAGTGTCAGTCAGACGAATACTTCGTGCACGAGAAAAATAATTATTTGCACTCCCCGTATCCCCCAGATAAAGACAAGCAATACCGAGCGTCAGATAATAATCAAAATTGTCACCATAGTGTTCAGCACTACCTTCCAGCAATTTGACAGTATCTGTAAATCTTCTTCTTTTTAACAAAGACTGAGCGGTAATCAATACGGAACGACTCATTTAGTTACAGTCCCCACCTTCTTTTGTAACTCAGCATTCTTCAATCGGAGCTCTTCTACTTCTGCTGTCAATGAAGCATTTTTATCTTTTTCAGTCTTTAACTCACGCTGTAATCCCACAAGCCCCTCGGTTTTATATACACGTAACTGCTTTTCATAATCTTCTTTAGCAGCTAAATAGTCTTCACCGGTCTTATGCAACAAATATACTAACTTCTTTTCACGAAGATGTTGTTCTATAATCTCAAGTCTAAAACATGCCGCTTCATATTTCTCACTTGTCGCAAAATCAGATACTATGCGCTCATACAAAGGCTTTGCAGAGTCATAGTTGTATCCTGCATAAAATGATTCTGCCATCCAATACAATGCAGACGGATACATCTCATGTCCTTCATTTTCATGACAAAAATCACTCAACAACAAGACTGCTCTATTATACTCGCCAAGATAAAATGAACAGCGTCCCCGCTGATAACGAACATATGGCGCATACAGGGAATCTGCATATGATATTAAAAACAAATCGCAATCCTGCGCAGCATCATCATATTTTTCACAATTTATTTCGGCAATAATTGTCATATATGCAGTTTCAGGAGAAATATACTCCTTAAGTGCATAGGCTTTTTTAAACATAAAAACTGCAGTTTGCCACTCTTTTAAACGATACGCTTCAAGAGCATTAGACAATGCATTGCTCCGGATATTTTGAGCACACAAAGGAAAAAAGATAAAAAAAAGAACGATACAGCAGTATTTTATTTTACCGGCCATAAAAGAGCTCCAGAGAAGAAAGCGGAACCTGAAACAACAATATCAGCGCCACTATCAAGAACAGAGGAAACTGTTTGTGCATTGACGCCACCATCTACAGATATATCGTACGCGTAATTATATTCTTCACGGATTTGCTTAAGCTGCGTAATTTTTTTAAGACAACCAGGAATCAACTTTTGTCCACCAAATCCTGGATTGACAGTCATAACAAGAACCAAATCCACATCAGCGAGTATCTCAGACAAAGCAGAAACAGGTGTTGATGGCACAAAAGCGACACCTGCTTTTTTACCAAGACTATGTATCAATTGAATGATACGATGTATATGTACGGTGTTTTCCACATGAAAAGTTATCCAATCTGCACCAGAGGCCGCAAACGTTTCAATCTGATCTTCTGGATGTTCTACCATAAGATGAATATCAAACGGCAACTTGGTATAAGGACGAATACTTTTTACTACCGGCTGTCCATAGGAAATTTGAGGAACAAACCTTCCATCCATTATATCTATATGGACTGCACCAGCATTGTTATTTTCAATCTGATGAAGCGCATCTTTTAAGTTACCAAAATCTGCAGAAAGTAAAGAGGGTGCTAAAATAGGATTTTTCATACTATTATAGATAATATCAAATGAATCATCAGTTGTAAACAAGTAATCAAATAATCTCATCGATACAAAAAACGCCAGAATCACGCAAGAAAAATTTACCAATACTTATTATTTATCATATATTAAAAAAAAGCAGAAAAAGTATCTTGACACATATATATAAACTATAGTATAAACTATGTTCATTTTTTCCAATTTTAAAGCAATTTTCATTGACTAAAAAATACATTCTGCTATAATAAAAGTTGTCGCTATGGGAATTCAGTCACAAGAACAGTTAATAAAAGCAAACGGATTCCTCGAAGCCGGTAAACCAGAAGAAGCAAGACAAATATTATCAGTTGCTCTCGAAAATGATCTAGAGAATACCAAAATTAGTTTTGCCATCTGGTGTTGTAATTATTGGATTGACATCATTAAGCAGCTCGACAGCATACGGGAACCTTTTGAGCGAGGCGAAAGTTTAATCAACGAATGGAAATCTTTTGAAAAAGATTTAGCCGATCGCAAAACAACAGACTTAAATACTGTATTTGCTGTCAGACGAGGAGTATTCTCAAAAGCCTTGCTTAATTACAGCAAGCTTACCGATGAACGCGACCCAGTAACAAAAGCAGAAATTTGCCGAAAGACAGGTTTATGCTACAAAAAATTTGGAGAATACGAAACTGCTAAGAATTGCCTGCTCGAAGCAAACGCCGCATATCCAGGTCTTGCACCAGTATTGGCAGAATTAGCAGACTGTTATGCCCTTTGTGGAGAAGACAAAAAGGCAAAAGTTTTATTTAGAGAGGCATTCTTTATTAATCCTCAAAAAATAGATCTTGCTTTTCTCGACTCTGAGCTCATCTGTTGCCTAATTCGTCAAGTAGCAGAAAAAGGGTATACAGGAGCAGCATTACAGGAGTGGATTCCAGTTTATGGAGTTCTCTTTGGCATTTTCAATGTCAAAAGAGAACTACGATCCCAAGAAGTTGGTAGACTTCGACAGGATATCTATGCAAAAGAAAATGAGTCGAAAGATCCCAACAGCGTTCCATCACTGTTCACTCCTCGGCTTATTAACATGTATTTCTGGCTAATTGATTACTATGTCATGAAACACGAGGACACTGCTAAAATTAACCAGATCTTATTAAAGATTAAGATTCTTGACCCGGTGATTTACACCAAATTTGTACAATAGCCCGGTAAGAAAATATTGAAAGAGTTTTTCATTAGTCACATTAGGAGTATTTTATGTCTGAAGAACTGGTAAAGACCGTGCAGGACATGCTGAAAGAAGAAACCTGGACACGTGCCACAATCAGCAATTACACCAAAAACAATCTCATTGAGCTTGCCGGTATCGTAGAAAAAACCCGCGCAGAAAATTGTGTTGACACCATTAAAGAAGTATGTGATGAACACCTGACCCATTCAAAGGATAGTATTATCGCATTATATCTTTCTGGTATGCTCGGGCTTGGCAAAGGTACATTGGATAATTCCTCACTTGTAACCCTCGTTGACATCTTCCAGAAGAATCACAAAGAAACCGTTGTTGATTATTTGTGCGAATCTATTCTTGCTGATGATGCAAACAACAAATTTGCCCTACGAACCCTTGCAGAGCGCTATAAATCAGAAAACAATGACAAAGTTTGGGAACTGTACGAACGTATCGTCAAACTTGATTTTGAAGAAGCAGACATTGCAAAACAGTTGGCAGAACATTACGAAAATGAAAACGACATCGATACTGCCATCGATTTTTACAAAAAAGCCTTACTCCGCTATGTAACAGCAAAAAACTACAACATGGTAAAAGAGTTGTGGGCAAAACTTCTTGAGCTTATTCCTGACGAGATCGACTTTTTCTTATTGGTTCAGCGTAAAGTTGCAAAAACCATCAGCGAAGATCGTAGCGCAGATTTAATGCACGATTTGTATGATAAATATAAAAAACAAGGTAAATGGACTACTGCAATTGATATCCTAAAGCTTATTCTTTCTATTGATCAAAAAGACATGTGGGCTCGTCGAGAAATTGCAGACTGCTTCAAAAATAAATATGCAAAGCACAGTCATGTCGATGAATATATTCGCTCATCAAACCTTGCACAAAATTTCCGCAACGTATTTGAGGCTATCAGTGACTTTGAAAAACATATTGCATTTGATGCACATAACTACGTATTTCACCGCTCTTGGGGTGTAGGTCTCATCCGTAAAGTTGAAGGTGACACATTAATCATCAATTTTGGTAAGAAAGCCGGTATCCATGAGATGTCTCTCAAGATGGCAGTCAACGCTCTGACTCCACTTGCAAAAGATCACATATGGGTATTAAAAGCAACAAAACCACGTGAAGAACTTGCAAAAAAAGTTAAAGCAGAAAAAGAATGGGCATTAAGAACCATTATTAAGAGTTTCAACAACAGCTGCGATTTCAAACGCATCAAAGCAGAACTTGTTCCTACCATTCTTACAAATGGTGAATGGACTTCATGGAATTCTGCCGCAAAGAAAATTCTTGACACAGATGCCACTTTTGGTGTAAATCCAAACGACATCAATCAATACATCGTCCGCGAGCATGAAATCAGCCAGGAAGAAAAACTGTCCAACGAATTCAAAGCTCAAAAGCAATTCTTTGCACGTATCGACATTTTAATGAAATATATCAACACCGAAGAGACCGATAAGACTAACGACCTCTTTGCTGATATGTTCTCATACTTTACCGGTTACGTAAAAACAATTACAAAGGTCAATGAACAGATATTAGCCGCATATTTGGTCGTACAACAGGTCAGTGCTTTGATTCCTTCATTGGCATATCCTATGAAATATACATTCAAACAGATTTACGATGATATCGAAAATCCTCGTGAAATGTATGAATTATTGAAAGACACAAAGAATACCTCTCTCAAGGCAAACTTCTTGCAGTCAATCAAAATGTTGCCAAATTGGTCAGATGAGTTTATTAAACTCTTCCCAACAGTACTGGATAAATCTATGTTGATTTTGTTAATCAATGCAGGATTTACAGAAAAAGTACAAAAAATGGCCATTACAGCATTTGAAAACTACAGAGACTATCGTAATGCAGTTATCTATCTGTTTAAAGAATGTCAGAATGATGACTGGTTTGTTCAGGCAAACATTCCATACGAAAAACAACTCATAGCATTGATTAACATCATCGAGCAGACATTCCGCGAAATCAATAACCATGTTAATACAACTGAAAACAAAAAGATTAACAAGGCTGCAACATTGTTATTGTTTAAAGATGATACATTACTCAAGCATATGTTGAGCAACGATGAAGATACTGTTAATCGTTTATATACATTGGTTGACGATCTTGCAGATTTAGATTCATCAATAAAGGCAACAGTACGTAATCGTATTCTCGAAAAATACCCTGACTTCAAGTTCCATACAACAGAAGAAAAATCTTCTACTCCTCGTGGTATGATGGTTACAGCCAAAAAGCTTGAAGAAAAGAAAGCTCTCGTTCAGCAAATTCAGACTGTTGAAATACCAGCCAATGCAAAAGAAATTGCAGAAGCTCGTGCACAAGGTGACTTGAAAGAAAATGCTGAATACAAAGCTGCTAAAGAGCATCAGCACTACCTCAATGTTACATTGAGCAAACTGCAAGAAGAGTTAAATCGTGCTGTTGTATTTGATCCTACAACAATTACTACTGCTGTTATTTCTTTTTCAACAACAGCAACTCTGTTGAACAAAGAAACTAATCAGGATGAGAAATATACAATCCTTGGTCCATGGGAATCAGATCCTGATAAAGGAATCATTTCGTACATGTCTCCATTTGGCAATGCCCTCATGGATCACAAGGTAGGTGATGAACTTTCATTTACCATCAATGACCACAAATATAGCTTTAAGGTCAAATCAATCGCAGCAGCAAAATAAAGCAATCTGCTTTAACTTTGTCGTATAATACATCCCATACCGTAGTTAACTACGGTATGGGATTTTTTTTACCAGTGTAATTATATATGACAAAAGAAAAGTACGACTTGACTTAATATATCTTGTCATTTTAGTATTGGTTTTACGTTATGAGCAGAATTCTTAATGATGACATACAAGATATCGCAGTAGAAGCCGGATCTTTAATACTAGAAAATGGCGGAGAAACCTATCGATCCGAAGATACCATTGTCCATGTTGCCGAATCTCTCGGTGCAAAAGAAGTGCATTCTTTTGTTACTCCTACGGTCGTTATTTTTTCATGGCGAAATGCAGATGGCAGACACTTTATGAACATGAAGCGCATCGTCCACCGTGGTACAAATTTAAAAAAAATTGCCTTAGTTAACAGCTTATCCAGAGACTTGGAATGGAGTGGCAGAAGTGAAGATCCCACAAATCTTCGCAAAAAGTTAAAAAACATCAGGGAGCAAAAAGATTACCCAGCTTGGTTCATAATATGTGCAGCAGCTATCAGCTCGTTTTTTTATACCCGCATGTTTGGAGGTGGTAACATCGATGGCTGTTATGCATTTATCATAGGCATTCTTTTACGAATAGTTATGATGATTCTTGATAAGATACAGCTTAACGGATTTATTGTGACACTATTAGCTGGTTTTCTTGTTTCTTCCGGAACAGGATTACTCTCACTCCTACTCCCATTTGAAATAAAAAGTGACATAGTAGTGATCGGAACCATGATGCAGGTTGTTCCTGGACTCGCAATGGTCAATGCCATTCGAGACATCATTGCAGGAGATCTTCTTGCAGGATCTGCCCGTGTCTGGGAAGCCCTGATGATTGCTGTCGGTTTATCCATTGGTGCTGTTGGTGGTACATTGTTATTGAGGTGTCTATGAACAGTCAAACACTCTATACTATAGTCAGCGCGGCTATCTGGAGCGGTATTGCTGCAGGATGTTATGGATTCATATTTAATGCTGAAAAAAAAGACGTTCCCTGGGGAGCCCTACTCGGAGCTGCAGGATGGTCCCTCTATCTTATTTTCAAAGCTCAAATGCAATCAGATGGCTGGGGGTATATTATCGGTTCTTTTGCCGTAGCTGCCGGCTCAGAAATACTTGCATACTCATTAAAACGTCCAGCAACAATTTTTCTCGTACCAGGAATCATTCCTTTAGTTCCCGGAGGAGGCATATATAGTGCCATGCATGAGATGGTCCAGGGAAATTTTGACAATGCAGTGAGAATTGGCTACGCAGCATTAATTGCGGCAGGAGCCATTGCGCTGGGAATAGCCGTTTCCTCATCCATAGCTCGCATCCTCATAAAATTGCGAAAAAAACATCATCTCGATCTATTAAGAAAAGCCGAAAAACAAGTTTCTTTTTACGACATATATACTGATGACTGAATACGTCGAGTCAAGGCACGCTACCGCTTAAAGCCTTGACATCTCCGTTTTTCAGGGCTCGAGAGCCCCTTGATAACAATTATCAACCTGAAATAAAAAAACTCCCTGCAGTGCAATCATAAGAAAGCCGCACAGGGAGTTTTTTTATATCTATAGCGTACACAAAATAGGAACACCCTATTTTATTTCGTAAATCCATCCTTCAGGAGCTTCTATACGGCCCATCTGGATACCAGTAAGCGTATCATACAACTTCTGTAAAACCGGCCCCATCTTAGTAGCACAACCAGGGAAGACAATTTCCTTATCACCATCAACAACTTTACCTATTGGAGAAATAACAGCGGCAGTACCACACAAACCACATTCTTCAAAACTTGGTAACTCATTGCGATTAACAGGACGCTCTTCTACATCAATATTAAGATAGTCCTTTGCAACCTGAACCAAAGATCGGCGAGTTATTGAAGGCAAAATACTATTTGATTTTGGAGTAACAATCTTGCCATCTTTTGTAACAAACAAAATATTTGCACCACCAGTTTCTTCAATATAAGTATGAGTAGCAGGATCCGTATACATATTTTCCGCAAAGCCTTTCTTATGTGCATCAACGATATTATGCAAACTCATTGCGTAATTGAGACCGGCTTTAATATCACCAGTACCACGAGGAGCAGCACGATCCAGCTCTGACATACGCACAGTAATCGGCTTTATACCACCCTTAAAGTATGGTCCAACTGGAGTGACTAGAATGCGGAACTGATATTCTGGAGCGGGAGCGACTCCAATAACAGGTCCACTGCCAAACATATAAGGACGAACATACAATGTTGCACCAGTACCATATGGTGGTACCCAAGATTCATTAGCCTTAATTGTTTTAACAACAGCATCAATAAACTTTTCTTTTGGAAAAACTGGCATTTCAAGACGAGATGCAGAATTCACCATACGTTCTGCATTCAAATCTGGGCGAAATGTAACAATCCGTCCATCTTCTGTTGTATAAGCTTTTAACCCTTCAAAACAACTTTGAGAATACTGCAAAACACCTGCACATTCACTAATAACAACAGTCGCATCATCTGTTAACTGACCTTCAGACCAGGCACCATCTTTCCAGATTGCAACAAAACGCTTGTCCGTTTTTTGATATCCGAAGCCTAAAGAGCTCCAATCAATCTTTTTTTTCTCCATATGTTTCACTCCCCTATAACTTTAATAAAGTTAAAAAAACTTTACTAGCACTACGGATATTTGTCAATATCATTTCACTTTTTTTGTTGACATCTCATTATTTTATGATAATATATAAATAAATACAGTGTTCTATATTAAAGAACATAGTATCTAAATTTAATGTATACATAAAAGAGGTTCGTATGATTTTCGCAGACATCGACGACTTGGTACGGTACACTGCCGTAAACCCATCATTTGCAAAAGCTTTTGAATGGCTCAAAAACACTGATTTAACTAAACTCGAGGTTGGTAAAGTCGTTATCGACGGTACACATGTATATGCCAATGTACAAAAATACACTACTAAGAATGTCGAAGACTCAAAGTTTGAAGCACATCGTAATTATATCGATATACAATTACTGGTAAAAGGTGCTGAAAAAATTGATTATGCTCCAGTAAACACACTTACCGACATTACAGATCCATACAACTATGACAAAGATTGTGTAAAAATGAAAGGAAACGCTACTCAGAGCGTTACTATTGAACCAGGTAATGCATGTGTCCTTTTCCCAGAGGATGGCCACCGCCCATGTCAGCATCCAGATGGCAAAACTCCTACAGAAGTTGTAAAGATTTGTATGAAAATCAAACTGTAACTTCATCATAGAATGGACAACTAGGAAAATAGATACATGCAAGAAGTAGGAAAAGTCAAATCACTACAAAAAGCATTAGATATACTTGATTGCTTTACTCCAAAAACTCCAGAACTGGGTGTAAGTGAGATAGCACGAATGCTTAATCTTAATAAGAGCAATGTGCACAACATCCTTTCAACATTTGAAATGGGTGGTTATCTTAGAAAAAACCCACGTTCAGAAAAGTACATGCTCGGTAATAAGATGATTGAGTTTTCCTACACAATCATGTCATCTTATAAGTACACCAATATGGTGCTTCCTATAATAGAAGAATTATCTAGCGACTTAAATACCGTTGTCTATTTCGGTATACCACATGGTAAATCGGTATTGTACCTTTTTTCGGCATATCCGATAGGCTATGCAAAAAACCTGCCGTACCGTTCTATTTTAGGGGAAAAAGCACCATTTTACTGCACTGCCATAGGTAAGGCATTGTTGCAAGCCATGCCTGAAGATGAAATTTTATCACATTTGCCCCCAGAATCTGAGCGAGAAGCATTCACCCCTAACACGCTCATAAAAGACAAAGATATCATTGACAACATTGCAACAGCAAAACAAAGAGGCTATGCCATTGATAATATAGAACATGAGCCTAATGTGCGTTGTGTCGGAGTTCCCGTTTTAGATAGAAACATGACTCTGGTGGGAGCAATCAGTGCATCAGGCCCAACAACCCTTGTTACTACCGAAGCAGTTGAAAAAATCAGTACAAAATTATTATCTGCAGCTTTTGAAATACGCTCCAGATTATAAGTAAAAATAAATATTGACAATTCACTATTCTGTGCTATTATTAGTTCATACTAATAAATGAACATTGTTCTTTATTAGAGAACATTTTATTAAATTGTATTCATATGTAAAGGAGGAAATGATATGAAAAAAATCATTGCTGCTGTTGCAGCCACTGTATTGGCACTATCTGCATTTGCAAATGGTAAATCTGATTCAAGTTCTGCAGGAAAGAAAGTAAACCTGATCTTCTCTGTTAACGCTGTTCCTGGAGATGCACACCACGATGCAATGCTTAAATTCAAGGAAGTTGTTGAAGCAGAATCAAGAGGTTCTATCACTGTAGAAACCTATGATTCAGGTTCTTTGTTCAAGCAGGATCAGGAAGTTGCTGCTGTAAAACAAGGTTCAGCAGATATCGTATACCTGTCAGCATCTTGGCTTACTGACGGTTCTCCTTGGATCGGTATGTTCACTGCTGGCTATATTTTCAAGAGCTATGACGATATGACAAAGATTCTCAATGGAGAAATCGGTAAAGAAGTATTTGATCGTGTTGTAAAAGAACAGGGCATTCGTCCTTTAGCTTCATACTACCTTGGTACACGCCAAGTAAACCTTGTTAAGGATAAGCCAGTCAGAACACCAGCTGACCTCAACGGTGTAAACCTTCGTATGCCAAATTCAGAAGCATGGTTAACACTCGGTAAGGCTATGGGTGCAAATCCAACTCCTATTGCCTTCTCTGAATTGTATATGGCTCTTCAGACTGGTACTGTTGATGGACAGGAAAACCCACTTCCAACAGACCGCAGCGCAAAGTTCTATGAAGTTACAAAATCAATCAGTTTGACAAACCACCTTGTAGACAGCGTATGGCCATGTATCAATGAAGCAAAATGGCAGTCACTTACTGATGAACAGAAAAAGATTGTCATGGACGGTGTAAATGCTGCACGTAAAGTTTGTGATGACAAAAATCTCAAAACTGAAGCTGAAATCATCGACTTCTTCAAAGCTCAGGGCTTGAGCGTTTACGAAGCAGATCTCAACGCTTTCAGCAAATCTGTTCTTGATGCTTACTTGAACAACAAGAATATCACCAAAGCTTGGGATATGAATTTGTTCAACAAAGTACAGAACGCTCTTAAATAAGCATAGCTAAATCAAAGGATGACAGGTACTAAAACATCCTGTCATCCTTTTTTTTTGTAAAAACAGAATCATTAAAAAAAGTATCATTTTATGAACAGGAGATTATCAATGGAACAAAACTCCAAACTAAAACACATTCTGTTACAAGCTCGAGATGTGATTGAGATTGTTTTGCCGACAATCGCCTTTATCGTCATGTTTTTAGTATTTGTCATTCAAGTACTTGCTCGCTATGTATTCAAAAACCCTCTGACATGGGCATATGAAATCACCGTAACAGGATTTGCATGGACTGTTATTTTTGGTGCCTGTTACGCTATGAGACACCGTACCCATGTAACCTTTACCATGATTTATGACGCAGTACCTCCAAAGGTAGGAGCATTGCTCAGATTATTAGGCAATCTGCTGATTATTGTAGGACTTGCGATACTTATTTTACCTAGCTATCGATATCTGCATTTTGTTGCTTTTCAAAAGACCGCAGTTTTCAGAATACCTCTTTCATTCATCTATTGCCCCTTCGTATATTTCCTCTGTGCAATCATAGGATATACGATTACTGATGTAATAGCTGATATTCGTTTCTTAATCGGAAAAACACCGGCATCGGAGGCACACTAATGAGTCCCGCATTAACAGTTGCATTTGTTATTTTTGTTTTAATATTTTTACTGCGTATGCCTATCTCAATCGGTATGCTTGTCGCAGGTGCTTTCTATTTTGTTGTCAAAGGCATGAGTCTTGACTCTGTTTGTAACTTTGTTATGACAACCTATTACTCAAACTATGTTATCATAGCCGTACCTTTGTTTATTTTTACCGCAAACGTCATGAACAGCGGTAAAGTAACAGAAAAAGTATTTAAATTTGCAAATGCTCTTTCTGGTGGACGACGAGGTGCTTTAGGTCATGTCAATGTCATTGCTTCACTCGTATTTTCAGGAATGACTGGTTCTGCAATCGCTGATGCTTCAGGACTAGGAAAAATGGAAATTGATGCCATGAAAAAAGAGGGATATGATGATGGCTTTTCATGTGCTATCACAGCCGCCTCTGCAACAATCGGACCTATCTTTCCTCCAAGCATTCCTTTAGTTATGTATGCAATGTTTGCTGGCAGTTCAGTTGGTGCATTATTTCTTGGTGGTATGATTCCTGCATTATTGGTAGCTGCAGCTCTTATGCTCTATGTATCAATCATGGCCCATCTGCGAAACTATCCTCGTGCAGGTAAAACACCATTACATCAGTTTATGCACGAAACCTTAGCTGCAATACCAGCCTTGCTCACTCCAGTTATTCTTCTTGCAGGTATCTATACTGGTGTTATGACCCCAACAGAAGCCGGAGCTATAGCAGGTATTTATGCAATTATCGTCTCCATTATCTGCTATCGTGCGTTATCATTCAAAGGATTATTGAAGATTATCAAAGACACCGTACGAGATACCGGTTCCGTCAGTCTTATGATTGGTGCCGCCTCTGTTATCTCCTATATCGTTGCCCGAGAACAAATCGCAAATAACCTTGGTAAATACATCATTGATTTACAGCTGTCAAAAACAGGATTTTTAATTATCGTAAACATCATCATTTTGATACTTGGTATGTTTATGGATACATCAACAATCCAGTTGGTATTTGTTCCTATTTTGATTCCGGTAGCAAGTGCATTAGGAATTAATCTCATTCACTTTGGTCTGGTAGTAACACTTAACATGATGATTGGTCTCTCTACCCCACCATTCGGTATGTTGCTCTTTATTACAGCAAATATATCAGATACGCCGCTGGGTACCGTCATGAGAGAAATTCTCATTCCTATCATCTTCTTGCTGATAGTCTTGGCAGTTGTTACCTTTGTTCCACAATTAACTTTGTTCCTGCCAAAATTGGTTGGAATGATATAACATTTTTAACACTATCCCTAAGAAGTTTACTTTTTAGGGATGTACATAATACATACCATCTTTGGAGGTAAAAAAAATGGCAAAAGCATATCACGGTTGTTGGCCAACGATGATTACACCGTTTACCGCAGATAATAAAGTAGATTACAACGCAATAAAAGGTCTTGTTGAGTGGTATATAAAAAGAGGCAGTACTGGCATCTTTGCAGTCTGTCAAAGTTCTGAAATGTTCTTTTTGTCTGAGCAGGAAAAACTGGATATTGCCAAAGCTGTTGTAGATGCTGCAGCAGGACGTATCAAAGTCATTGCAAGTGGTCACACATCTGATGATCACCAAAAGCAGATTGATGAACTTGGTAAAATGGCAGAGATCGGTGTCGATGCTGTTGTTCTTGTAAGTAACCGCATGGCTAAAAAAGATGAAGGCGAAGATGTATTCTGTAAGAATGCAGACGACATTTTCCGTCAACTTCCAAATGTCACGTTTGGTTTGTATGAATGTCCCTATCCATATCTCCGTCTCCTAAGTGACGATTTCTTAACAGATTCTGCAAAGACTGGTAAACTGGTATTCCTTAAAGATGTTTCATGTGCAAGAGACATACAAAAACGTCGCGTTAACTTAGTAAAGGGTACCAATCTTTCATTATTCAACGCAAATACCGTTACGTTACTTGATTCACTGATTGATGGTTACGATGGTTACAATGGCGTTATGGCAAACTTCCACATTGACTTATATGCATGGTTATATGAAAATTTTGCAAAAGAACCAGAGACAGCACGAGAGCTTATGGACTTTTTGAGTGTAGCTGCAATGATTGAAGCACGATGCTATCCTGTAAGTGCAAAATGGCACCAGAATGCATTTGATGTCCCAATGACAACAGTTACTCGCAGTAAAGATCCTGCATTACTCAATGAAAACGGAATTCATGAAATGGAATGTCTCCACCGCATGGAAATTGCTTGGCGCAAAAGACTTGGACTGGCACTCTAACCAAGGAGATTAAAACATGAAAAAGCCAAAGATATTAGTTGTCGGTAGTTTTGTTATGGACCAAATTGCAACCACAAGCGTTTTTCCACGTGAAGGTCAAACCGTTCTTGGTGGTGAGTTCAGTAAAGCTCCTGGCGGAAAAGGAGCAAATCAAGCCGTTCAAGTTGCACGACTTGGTGCTGATACCACACTATTTGGCAAACTAGGACAAGACAGCAATGCTGAGGATATGCTTGCAACCTGTCGTGAAGCAGGTATCGATGTAAGTCATGTTGTTCGTGATCCTACCACACCTTCTGGTTGCTCAGTTATCATTCTGGAACAAAAACCTGGAGAAGATACAAAAAACCGCATTATCGTACTTTCTGGTACAAATCTTAAAATCACCAAGGAAGATGTTGCATTCCTCAAAGATACTATTGACCAATACGATATGGTTATGCTGCAGCTCGAAATTCCAATGGAAATAAATGAATTAGTTGCTAAATATGCCCATGACAAAGGAGTACCGGTCATGCTCAACCCAGCCCCAAGTGCTCCATTGTCAGATGAGCTCCTGTCACATCTCACCTTCATTTCACCAAATGAACATGAAGCAGCAGATTTAACAGGTATTAAAATCGAACATCATGGCAGTGATTTTAATAAAGAGCAGGCAAAAGCAGCTGCAGAAGCATTACGTAATAAAGGCGTTAAAAACGTTTTGATTACAATGGGTACTGCGGGAGCTGTATTAATTAATGATGAAGGTACATTCTTCAGTCCTACCATAAACTCAATCAAGGCTGTAGATCCAACTGCAGCAGGAGATTCCTTTGTTGCTACATTCTGTACAGGAATCTGCTGCAAATGGACTATTCAGGAAACATTGGATTTTGCAAATTGTGTTGCAACCCTGACTGTTTCTGAAAAAGGAGCAATGCCATCATTGCCAACACTTGAAAAAGTAAAGGCATTCAATAAAGAACACTCATTTAACACACCTGATGTTTCAATGTTACAATAAAATACGAGGAGACAACATAATGAGCAAGGAACAGGACGCTTTTAATAACTTTATCGAAATTTCTAAAGCAGAGACAATAGAATTCCTATCACAGATGGATTTTGATGCCATTAAAAAAGCAGGCGATATTATTATCGATGCTAAAAAGAAAGGATTCCGTCTGCATGTATCAGGAATTGGCAAGCCAGCACACATAGCAGGCTATGCAGCTTCCCTTATTTCTTCTACAGGTACACCAACCTACTTTTTACATGGTACAGAAGCTGTTCATGGTTCATGTGGACAACTTGTACCTGGTGACGTTGTCATCTTCATTTCAAACAGTGGAGAAACTGCAGAAATGAAAGCAACTGTCACAGCCATTAAAAACAATGGTTGCCAAGTCATCGGTATTGCAGGCAATCCACAGTCATGGCTTGCAAAAGAAAGTGCAGCTTTTCTCTTTGCAGGAGTAAAACAGGAAGGTGGACCTCTTAATAGAGCACCACGTATGTCAATCATTGCCGAGTCATTTGTATTGCAGGCTTTAAGTCTCTATCTGCAGGTAGAACGAGGTCTCGATCCAAAGCAATATGTAAAATGGCATCCGGGTGGAGCACTGGGACACCTGCGTGAAAACGAAAAGTAATACGTAATCGCACTTTTCTGTGTAACTACGTATACAAAAATAAGGAGGAAAAAAAATGTTTACCTGTGATTGTATCAATCCAGAAATCATGAAGGTGCTGGCATTGTGCGGACATGGCAGTAAAGTATTGATTGCAGACGGAAACTATCCGCTTGCAGAAAAAACTGGAGATGCTGCAAAAGTATACCTAGGTCTGACAAAAGACATTCCAACAGTGACTGATGTTCTAAAAGCACTAAAGAGTGTCATCAACATTGAAAAAGCTGAAGTCATGATACCAGGTACTTTTAACACAAAAGTAGATGGCACAAAAAAAGTTGAGGACTATATCCAGAAAAAAGATGAACCTGGAATCTTTGACGAGTTTAGAACAATTACCGGCCTTGACATGTATGCCTATGGCCGCTACGAATTCTATGATGCTGCCTGCGATAAAGTATGTCTTGCCATATCAACAGGAGAATCACGTACTTTTGCAAACATTCTTTTGACTGTAGGATGTGCATAAGAGGTATCTAAACAGTAAAAACGCTCCGGACATTTTTGTTTGACAAAATAAACACAGTGCCTTTATCATAGAAGTCAAGAGGTAACTAGTATGGATTTTGAAACTAAAAATGTTCGGAACGTTGCTATAGCAGGTCATGGTCAAACCGGCAAGACGACTTTGCTAGAGCATCTTCTTTTTGCCGGTAAAATGATTTCAAAACCAGCTTTTACCGATTCCGGTAAAACTGTGAGTGACTCTTCTCCAGAAGAGATAGCTCGACACATATCAATATACGCTTCACTTGCACATATACCGTGTAATAATGCTATAATCAATATATGGGATACTCCAGGATCAGCCGATTTTATCGGAGAAGTAATATCTGCATTTAGATCCAGTGAATGTGCCGTCATGCTCCTAGATTCACGAACTGGTACTCAAGTCGAAACTGCAAAACTGTGGCGTGAGTTAGATCGTCGAGGCAAACCACGTTTACTGTTTATCAACAGACTGGATGATTCTCGCAGCAATTTTAGTGCCGCCAGTCAAGGTGTTCATGACGAGTTTAATGTCGAAATCACACCTATAACCATTCCTATGGGTTCAGGCTCCTCATACAAAGGAGTTATTGATGTATTGCATAAAAAAGCCTACTTCAAATCTGATAAGGAAGATGAACTTGAAACAGAAGGTGCAATCCCTGAGGAATATAAAGAAGCCTATGAGCAGGCACACAATGTATTGTTAGGTTCTGCAGCAGAAGGTGATGATGACTTATTAGTAAAGTTTATCGATGAAGGAGAACTGACTGACGAAGAAGTAGTACTTGGTATCAAAAATGCATTTGCAGACAACAAAATAGTTCCCTGCTTTGCTGGTGATCCACTACACAACTCTGGTCTTACGTCTCTGTTGCAATTTATCGCAGATTTAGGGCCTTCTCCATTGCAGAGACTGGAAACAACGGTAACAGCAAATGGAGATCCTGCCACTGTCAAAATACAGCCAGAAAATCCAGTCAGCGCATTCATCGTCAAAACCGCAGGTGATCAATTTAGTGGTAAGCTTTCCTATATGAAAGTTGTTACAGGTACCTTACAAGCAGAAAGTGAGCTTAATAATATCAATCAAGGCAAAAAGGAAAAAATCAATAAGTTATACCGTTGTATCGGTAAAAAACTTATTGAAGTTTCTTCCGTACAAGCTGGAGATATTTGTATCGCAACAAAACTCGCAACAGCAAAAACAAGCGATACGCTTGCCGCAGATGTAAATGCACTCCCCTATAAGCCATTACGCAGTCCAGAACCAGTTTATTCTGTTGCCATTTTCTCAGACGACAAGAAAAAAGAAGCTAAAATTTCTGATATTCTCTTTAAAAGTACAGAAACAGACCGTACCATTACCTATGTATACAACTCAGAAACACGACAGAATGTACTCAGTGGCATGGGCGAACTACATCTTGCAATCCTTCTTGATCGCATAAAAACCGAAAACAATATCGAGGTACAAACAGCCGTCCCTCGTATAGCATATCGTGAAACCATACAACGTAAAGCAGAGGCAGAATACACTCATAAAAAGCAATCTGGTGGTCATGGACAGTATGCTAAAGTTGTTCTTTCAGTCGAGCCACTCGCTCGAGGTGATAATTACAAGTTTACCAATGCCGTATTTGGTGGAGCAATACCAAAGAACTACATACCTGGTGTCGAAAAAGGTGTCAAACAATCAATGGAACACGGCGTACTTGCCGGCTATCCAGTTGTTGACATTGCAGTCACTGTTCTCGATGGTAAAGATCATCCCGTAGATTCCAGCGACTTAGCATTCCAAATAGCAGCACGCAATGCACTCGCTGACGCAATGCGAAATGCAAGTGCCATACTTCTCGAGCCAATCATGAATGTTTCAATATTAGCCGAAACAAAATATCTTGGCGATATTATGTCTGATGTTTCATCTCGGAGAGGTCGTATTCTCGGTCAAAATGCAATCGGTAATGGTATTGAAGAAATCAAAGCTCAAATACCACAAGCAGAACTATTACGCTATGCAATTGATTTACGCTCAATAACCAGTTCAACAGGAAGTTTTGAAACATCCTTTGATCACTATGATCCAGTTACCGGCAAACTTGCCGAAACCATCATAGCAAAAGCAAAGGAGATACAAAAGGAGGAAGCCGCAAAACAGCAATAAGAGGAGGCTGTGAACGGCATTACGGGCTCATGGGCCCAAAAAAAAAGACCCGGTACCTGAAAAGGTACTGGGTCCTTTTTTTCATGATGGATGATTTCCACACCGGATAAGCATTATATTCATACTACCTTCCAGTGTTATTTTTTCACCAGGAGCAAGAGCAACAATATCTTCTGCCTGAAGATTCATTTGATTATCTTGCCCACTATTCTTTATTGTTCCCTGACCATCTAGGCAGTAAAGCAATTGCCAATCTTCAGGTTTTTCACCTTTTTCAACAAGCATGCTAAATCCACCTGAAATATGAACACTTCTCAAAGTAAAATACTGACAAGCAAATTCACCTGGAAATTGTCCTATAGAACTGGAACCATCATGTTTAATAACCTGCAGTCCCTTTTCAACATGCAACTCACGAGGACGTCCCCAATCATACAAACGATACGTGATATCACAAGACTGTTGCGTTTCGAGCAAGCGCATACCACCACCAATGGCGTGTACCGTACCTGCAGGAATAAAAATAAAATCACCTTTATGTACAGGAACAAAATGAAGATAATCTTCTAATCGATTATCAGCAATTGCCTTACGTAAATCTTCAGAAGAATACTGTTCCTTGAGACCATAGACAAGTTGAGCATCAGGCTTTGCATCCAATACATACCAACACTCAGTTTTACCACGATCATTTTCAAGACGGGCTGCAGCTTCATCATCCGGATGTACTTGAACAGATAATGTCTCATCAGCCTGAATAATCTTTATCAGTAATGGATACTCCCCACCAATAGCATCATAAAAGTTTTTCTGCAAACCATTTGGATGAGTAGATGCAATCCATTGTTCATATCCCCATATTTTTTCAGATAGGACAGGACTTAATTTTATCATATATATCAACCGTGTAAAAAAAAGGTAGCTAGTCACATACTAAGCTACCTTCTTTACCACTCTCCTTAGAGATTTTCTTATTTTTCCCACAACTGATCAGGATAATAGCCACTGGCAATCTTTTTAGCAATTTCTGCTTTTACAATAGCTTTATCCTCTGGATATGTCATACCAAACCAGCTTTCAGATGAAGTAAATACCCTGATAGCACCCTTCTTATGTTCAATAATATCTCCCGCTGCAACAGGAAGCAAAGCTTCTGCCTTAGGACTCGTGGCATTATTCTTGATAAAATTCTGCCAGTATAAATCAAACTCTTCAAAAGCTTTTGGACTAAATCCAAAGAGATTCATACTTACCCATTCTTTACCAGTCATAGCAACTTCTTTATCATCAACAAGACTTACAATATCATCACTTGTTGGAGTCTTGTAGTAAATCTTAAGAGTTTCTACAATCTTTTCAAGATAGCCATTTTTAACCGTACAAACACCACGAGATACAGAACCACTGCGGCTCATGGTATTACCCAGTACATAACCGACCATAGCATGTTCGGTGCAATCGTTATTTATACCAGCAAGGTATCCACCCAGAGTCTCAAATGCCTGACGACCATAATAGTCATCTGCATTAATTACAGCAAAAGGAGCTTTTATAGCATCACGAGCACATAATACTGCATGGATAGTACCCCAAGGCTTTGTACGCTCTGTTGATACAGCAATCTGCTCAGGAGTTAAAAGAGCATCATGAGTCTGAAATACATATGATGCATCAAAATTACGAGCAACACGATCAAACAGACGTTCCCTAAAGTCTTTTTCTATATCCTTACGGATAATATATACAACATTACCAAATCCAACTTTTTTTGCATCAAAAGTAGCATAGTCCAACAAGCACTCATTATGGAGTCCAACTGAATCAATCTGTTTGACACCACCATAGCGGCTTCCCATACCGGCAGCCAAAACCAAAAGAGTAGGTTTCATATATATTTCCTCGTTTTTTTTATTCAGTTACGCTAACAGCAGTTTCCAATGCAACCTTAATCATATTTGCAAAGGTAAGCTGGCGTTCTTCTGCAGTTGTTTTTTCACCAGTAACAATATGGTCACTAACAGTCAATATAGCAAGAGCTTTACGTCCATACTTTGCAGCCAAAGTATAAAGTTCAGCAGCTTCCATCTCTATACCTAGAACACCATATTTTGCCCACAATCTCCAGTTTTCATTTTCATCATAGAACAAATCACTTGAAGTACATGGACCAACCTGATAGCGGATTCCCATATCCTTTGCTACCTGATATGCCTTTAGCAACAAATCAAAATTAGCAGAAGGAGCAAAATGTAAATCACCAAAACGCTGATTCATCAAAGATGAGTCAGTACAAGCGGCATTAACTATGATAGTATCACGAACTTTTGTAGATTCATGAATAGCGCCACAAGTACCAATACGAATAGCAGTCTGTACGCCATAAAACTGGAATAACTCGTTAACGTAGATAGACAAAGAGGGCTGTCCCATCCCTGTACCCTGAACAGAAACTTTCTTGCCTTTGTATGTACCGGTAAATCCATACATTCCACGCACTTCATTGTAACATTTTGCATCTTCAAGAAAATTCTCTGCAATAAACTTTGCCCGTAATGGGTCACCAGGCAATAATACTGCCTGAGCAATGGCACCTTCAGGTGCATTAATATGTGTACTCATAGCTTCTATTTTATACCATTCCTTATCATTTTGTTAAGGGCATGTACAAAAATGTCCTTATCTACATTATAAACATAAAATACCAAAAATTGCACCAGCGGCAATAATGACTACAGGGTGTAATTTTGTTTTAAACAACGCAATAAGCGATACTACATAAAACGCTACCGAAGGCCACTTAAATAGATCAATCCAGCCTGATACTGTTGCAAGGACGGTAATCGAAGTAGGAATGTTTAGCAAAGCAAGTGAAAACACCTGTGCAGTAGCAATAAGAATGATTCCTGTAGTAGCCGGTCGCAGTGTAGAAAATGCAGCCTTGATAATCGGTTTTTCCTGAAACTTCGAAAAGAAATGAGCAATAATCAAAATACAAATCAAAGAAGGAAGCACCTGACCGCTCGTAGTTATAATAGCACCAGGAACACCATAAAACTCATTACCAATATAAGTTGCCATATTCATGCCTATTGGTCCAGGCGTTGACTCTGAAATAGCGACCATATTGTAAAAGGATTCCTGCGTTATATACCCTCTGGAGACCAGCGTTTGCTGCATCAAGGTAATGGCCACAAGCCCCCCGCCTATAGTAAACAACCCTACATAAAAAAAGATACCAAATAACAATAATAGCGAAGGTACATTACTCATGATCTAATCCTTTATCCTGTTTTTTTAATTCGAGCGAGCCAGTAATAAGCGCATATACAATACCAATTGCCGCAGCCCCAAAAATAACATATATCGTACTCACTTTTAAAAAGAAAATGAGAATAAATGCTGCTATAAACAAAAAGGCACCTAGTATATTCTTAACTGTTTTTTTACTCATATTGATAGTAGCATAGGTTAAATTTGCAGCCACACCGATGTTAATGCCCATTAAACCTTTTCGTACCCAAGCAATATGGTTAATTGCTCCAATAAAATGTGCTATAAGAGAAATAATAACAAGCGACGGAGTAACAATCCCCATCGTGGCAACGATACCACCCAAGGTACCAGCCTGTTTATGGCCAATAAAAGTCGCCACATTAACTGCGATAATACCAGGAGTCGATTGACTAATAGCATAATAATCAAGCATTTCGTCACTTGTCATCCACTTTTTTTTATCAATCAATTCACGTTCTAGAATAGGCAACATAGCAACACCACCACCAAAGGTAACAGAACCTATTTTGGCAAATGTTACATAGAGATCTACTAACAATGATGCTTTCAAAGACATAATCTACTTTTCACCTTTTTTTATATTTCTTCCATACAAATATGACAAATAATGGAGTTTTTGAGCCTCAGCATCAGTCAGTAACGAAGCAGAGACTCTCCAACTCCAGTTGCTACCAGTTGTTGACGGCATATTCATACGTCCTTCATCACCAATAGCAAACACATCCTGTAATGGAATCAATGCAAAACATGCCGTTGATGCAAAAACCAACGCAACCAATTTTTTACATAACGTACCATTGGCTACTTGCGCACGAGCATCTGCTATACTCACCGCCTCTCCAGCACAATACGAAGCCACCAACTGGACTTCTTTATCAGAAGCGGAACAAAGCCAGCCTTGCATAGTCTGATTATCATGGGTACCAGTATAAGCAATGCATGGACCAGTAAATGTATGTGGTAAAAATGCATTTACCATTCCAGCTTGTTTTGCCTCGTCAGGACTAAATGCAAATTGCAATACCTTCATACCAGGAAACTCGCATTTGTCACGCAAATCACGAACTTCATCCGTAATGACGCCCAAATCTTCAGCTATAACAGGAATATCTCCTAACTCTTTTTTTATTGCTGCAAACAAATCATATCCAGGACCTTTTATCCAAGTGCCATGAACAGCAGTCTGTTCCCCATACGGGACAGACCAATACGCCTCAAACCCTCTAAAATGATCTATGCGCACATAATCAACCAGCTGCAACATATGACGTATACGCGCAATCCACCATTGATAGCCATCAGCTTTCATCGTATCCCAATCATAGAGCGGATTGCCCCATAACTGCCCCGTAGCACTAAAATAATCAGGGGGAACTCCAGCAACAGCTTTTGGTACACCGTGCTCATCTACCTGAAAACAGGACTGATGAGCCCATACATCAGAAGAATCCGGCGCAACAAAAATAGGAATATCGCCTATTATAGAAATACAATGTCTATTTGCATACGCTTTCAATGCATGCCATTGATCAAAAAAGAAATACTGTATCACTTTAATTACTTCGACAGCATCAGCATGTGCAACACTCCAAGCCTGAACAGCCTTTAGATCATGAGCACCAAGTTCTTTTGGCCAAAAACTATGCCAGATACCAGCACATCCCTGTTCCTGAGCAAGGACATCATAATGTTCCTTTATAGTCATAAACGCTGCATAATCATCAAGCCAAAATGCATTATCTACAGTAAACTTCTTATATGAATCCACATCACTTTTTGAACCATGCTTCAAAAACCATGCAGCGGCCTGTTTCAGCACAGCATTTTTCCAGTATACTACCGCTCCAAAATCAACAGGTCCCTCAGTTTTAATATAATCAGGAGGAACTATCATTTCAGGAGTTGCCCGCTGATTCATTGCCAATAAATCAAAGTCTATTAACAACGGATTGCCTGCATAGGTTGAAAATGAAGCATATGGTGAGTCACCATACCCCGTTGGACCAAGCGGCAAAATTTGCCACAAAGTCTGTCCAGCCTGTAAAAGCCAATCTACAAACGCATAGGCTGACTTGCCAAGCGTTCCAATACCTGCAGACCCTGGCAAAGATGTTGGATGTAATAAAACACCACTTTTTCTGGAAAAATTCATACTTGCATCATACCATGTAACAATAAAACCGACAATGCAACAACATATCGCCCACCTGTTAAGCATTGAAAAAAACATGACTTATCAGTAGTATACATACATGACGGAACTTCAATTAAAATACGGTTGCAACCCGAACCAAAAACCAGCTCGGGTTTACATGGAAAAAGGTGATTTACCAATTACGGTACTTAACGGCAAGCCTGGTTACATCAATCTTCTTGATGCACTTAACGGTTGGCAGTTAGTAAAAGAACTAAAAGCATCCACTGGGCTCCCTGCAGCCACATCGTTTAAACATGTGTCTCCTGCAGGCGCTGCAGTCGGCACTCCGTTATCTGATACCCTCAAGGAAATCTATTTTACTGGTGATGTCGCACTTACTCCACTAGCCTGTGCATATGCAAGAGCCAGAGGTGCAGACAGAATGTCTTCATTTGGAGACTTCATTTCATTATCAGATGAATGTGATCTTCCAACTGCACAACTGATTGCAAAAGAAGTATCAGACGGTATCATCGCTCCTTCTTATACCCCGGAAGCATTTGAGCTTCTTAAGGCAAAAAAGAAAGGTGCATACTGTATTTTACAGATTAACGAAAACTATATTCCTGATCCTATTGAACATAAACAGGTTTACGGTATTACCCTTGAACAAGGACGTAATAACTTGCTTATCGATGAGTCTTGCCTCAACAATATCGTTACTAAAAACAAGACAATGACCGCTGATGAAAAACGAAACCTCATCATCGCACTCATTGTTCTCAAATATACCCAGTCAAATTCCGTTTGTTACGTCAAAGACGGACAGGCAATCGGTATCGGTGCCGGACAGCAGTCACGTATTCACTGTACCCGCCTCGCTGGTGACAAGGCAGACAAATGGTGGCTCAGACAAAGTCCTCAAGTACGTTCCCTACCTTTTAAAGAAGGTGTTAAACGTGCAGACAGAGACAACGCCATCGATGTATATACCAGTGATGATTATGAAGACGTACTGGCAGACGGCAAGTGGCAGGCATTATTTACCACAAAACCAGAAGTATTTACCAGAGAAGAACGAAAAGCATGGATAGCAAAAAACACCGATGTAGCTGTCGGCAGCGATGCATTCTTTCCCTTTGGTGACAACATAGAACGGGCACATCGCTCTGGTGTTTCTGTCATTGCACAACCAGGTGGTTCCATTCGTGATGACAACGTCATTGAAACCTGTGACACCTACAACATTGCAATGGCATTTACAGGCATTCGTCTGTTCCATCACTAATAGTACCGGTGAGAGTCTTCAGGAATACCGCCCATGCAAAACACGACACTTTGTTATATAGAAAAAGACAATGCATACCTCATGCTCCATCGTGTAAAAAAACAACACGACATAAACAAAGATAAGTGGATTGGTATCGGCGGTCACTGCGAAGAAGGTGAAAGTCCTGAAGACTGCGTACTCCGCGAGGTACATGAAGAAACCGGGCTGACACTCACCGACTATCGTTACGTTGGTATCATTACATTTGTCTCCGACTGTTATGAGGGTGAGTACATGCATCTGTTTCATGCTACCAGTTTTAGCGGAACGCTTTCTGATTGTGATGAGGGAACCCTTGAATGGGTTCCTATCCCGCAATTGTTAAACCTGCCCCACTGGAAAGGTGACGAACTCTTTTTAGATTTACTGCAAAAGAAAGTACCATTTTTTTCATTAAAACTAGTATATACAGGTAATTTTTTAAAATCAGCAGTATTGAATGGAACTCCTATTACCGATATTTAATACAGTAATAGGGGTACCATATGGCGCAAAAAGTAGAAATTCCTACATTAGAAGGCGAAAACGAAAAAGAGTTTTTGGAATTTGCCGGAAGGACCTTCCTGCATAAAACTGGCTATACCTCAGTTTCTGACTTTTTACAACACCAATACTACATCAAGGCAAACATAACCCAAAACAAGATTCTCCAAAAACAAAGCGGATTAATAGACGTAGCCTCTTTTCCAGACGCATATGATGAGTTTATTCAAAAATCATTAGCAAACATTGTCCATTTATCCCAAGGAACCCTTATATCAGAAACATTAGAAGCAGCATCGCTACAAAAACAATTCGATGAAGGAAAAAGCTTTATCACGCATAAATTCTACTTTGATCAGCAGGAAAATCCCCTTACAAAAAAGATAACACTCTACATTAAGCTTTTTAAGCAAGAGGGAGATTTGATCGGTTACTTTCTTGCATTAGATGAAGATCACCTCTATCTGGCACAATCCCATATTGCTCATACCCATTTAAGTTTCAAAGATATCGCACGTTTTGTACCAGGGGCAATTCTTGTCTATAAAGCTGATCCGGCAAATGAAGAAATTCTCTATGCAAATGATGAGGCAATACACTTATTTGACTGCAACTCATACGATGAGTTTTTAGAGTTAACACATAAATCATTCAAAGGTATTGTCCACCCTGATGATTATGAAAAGACAAACGAGACAATTTGGCAACATATAAACCATAATCCGACGCAATATGATTACGTCAACTATCGCATTATTACCAAAACAGGCGTCATAAAAGAAGTCAGTGATATCGGACATCTCGTCGATCATTTTGATATGGGACCATTGTTCTACGTATTTTTATATGATCAGGCAATCCAGTTAAATGTAATCAGAGACGCCATTATGAGCGAGTAACACGAAAAAGTAGTAAGCAGCCTAATACTTTTCATATGCAAGTCGCGGATAATCATCTTCTTCAACATAAATGGTTCCGCAATGATTAAATCCAAGCTTTGTTAGAAGCGACTGCATAACGATATTATCACCATGAGTATCAATACGGAGATTACCGCATTTTTTGTAAGCCCACTCTATGCAAAAAGTTCCTATTCCTTTTTCTGAGCCGTCACCTGCCACCCGATGCACGACACCATAACAATCACTGCCAGTCCATCTACCTTCAGTAATAGTGCGGTATGTAGGTTCTATATCCTTTCCATAGATATAATAAAAGACTCCTATAACCTGATTGGAATCATTCAGGCAAACATAACTGTTTCCCTGTTTTATATCATTATGGATTAAGTCTTCTGGTGGCCAGTTTGTAGGTCCCCACTGATTGGGATTTCCATGATTTTTCATATACTCACGGGCAAAAGCATATATTTCCATAATCCGCGTAAAATCTTGTTCCGTTGATTTTCTAATATTCATATACATCTCTCTCCTCAAACTATAAAAAGGCAATTGGATAAATCGTATTTGCCTCTGATTGATTATAACAGAATAATAACGATTTAGAGAGGCATTCCTTGATTAACGCTGCCAGCCAATATAATGTGCAGAGGCAAAAGAACCGTCTGTGTCACCAATAATGTCAATAAAATCCCATTCATACTTTGGCCACCGTTGCTCACCATCGGAATAGAGACCTGCTTTTGGTACAAGAGTATATAAACAGTGATACGTGGCCATACCGTTTCTTTTCATCTTTTTTTCCGAATAAATAGCTATTGCACAAAGATACGTGTCGTCAAAAAGTTCAGTATTATCAAATACTTCTGATGCAAACTTACAGGCTGCCGTTTCCTGTTCTGGAAGTCGGGAAAGGATAAACTCTGTCAGACGGACAAGACCCTCAATTTCTTCTTTGTCATCGTCCTCTGTAAAACAAATGAACAATAGTCTGTCATTTTTATCTGATTCAAGTTGCCACGTACAGCTACATTCATCTGAGTCTTTCAGAATAAATGCACCGATTTTAGTTTCAAACTGTTTTGGGATTTCAGCACCACGCACAGAAAGATAGTCTTCCGCAAATGCGAGCGAAATACCTGCTATAAAAAACAGTACGACGATTGCAAATACCTTTCTATTCAAGATATCCACCATAGCACCAGCCAGTCATAAAAGGTATTAAAGGCCCCCCGTATTACCTCGCGGATTGAATTGTACATCAACTTTTACCCAGTTGCTGTTTATACCGTCTATTTTTTCTACTTTACCAACTTCAAGGATTCTCACTTCAGTACCAGGTTTCATTACTGTAAGAACCTTTTCCGGAAGTTTTATATCACAATTCGTTAATTCCAGATTTTCAAGCGAAACACCTAGCCTTGTTTCGCTATCTTCTATTATAAGTACTGGAGTATCATTTAATAAAGTAGCAGTAAATGACTTATTGTAACTATCGTTAAGTATGTTGTCATGTCTTATAAGCTAAGCCCTTTGTCCAGACAGTTTGTCTGAAAAATAACGAATTATATGCAGCCATCTTTTTGGTGATGATTACAGAAGGAAATGATTCTTGATTCCTCAAAGACAAAGGAAGCTGTAAACTACTGTTTAAACAGATGGGAAAATCTTGAAAACTTTATAAAATATCCTGAAGCAACTTTTTCGACCAATGCGGCAGAACGCAGCGTAAAAAGCTGGGTAATGGCAAGGCGAAACTTCCTTTTCAGCGGCAGCAGTAATGGAGCAAGAGTCTCATGTTTTATTCTGCCCTTATTGAAACTGCCAAGCAGAATGGTATTGCTCCTGAAGATTATCTCAGATGTCTTTTTGAAAAAGCCCATTATGCTGAAACTGAAAATGACTGGGAAAAACTTCTCCCCTGGAATATTGAAATTACTCCATATAAGATTCGTGGAGAATGGATTTAAATTGTGGTATAATTATGTAAACGTAAATTCAATTTGCGGATACAATATAATAATCTATATATAAGGAAAAATTATGGGTAATCAGATAAATCTCTACTTTAAAGGTTTTAAAGAAGATATTGCAGAACAAAAAGCTATGTTAGAAAAAGCGATAGCTGATTGGGATAAAATTTTTGATAATGAAAAAGTTAAAGAAGGAGATTTTACTTTTGCTATCTCTGATGATGAACTTAGTTGGATGGAATCTTTTGATGATGAAGCCATAATTTCTTATCTCCGTTATGGTAAACAAGAACCAAATTCTATGGACCTTTTTTATTCTACAATCTGTGATTATAAACGGAAAGAAATTACCGGCCCTTTAACAAATGAAGAACAAGCTTTGTATAATAAACTAAAAGAAATAGAAGATGATTATCAAAAAAATGGAACTGTTTCATCCATATATTTCACTTATCAGATAGGTAACAAAGAATTTAGTATTATTCGAGAAAATCTTAATATAAATAATTCTCGCGTTTTATTAGAGTTTTCTCTTCAGGAAGCGCCTAATGAAGAAGATTCAGAAGATACAGGAATTAGATATTTGTTTGAAGTAGTAGCAGAATCTGATTCTAGATTGACTGCTTATGATATTCTTGTAGCGCTTGGAGTTCCTGAAACTGCATCTAAATTCTTAGAGTTTAAAGAATGTATTAAAGAAAAGTTTTCAGAACAAATGGATGATGATTAATAAAAATACTTCAAGGTGATATAAAGTTGAATCTTAATTATTTTCAGATATTTGCAGTTCCTAAATATGATAGTAAAGTATCAGTGACAATACTTCAAAACGGAATCAAATCCTCAGATTTTCTAGTCTCAGACGACAACTGCACTCATCGTCTAGTCGGTCTTAGGTATGATTCCAAAACTATGCATGAACCTGAAATTACAATAGTTTGTGCAAGGCATGAAATGGCAGCTGCGAAACAAATAGCCTTTTCTCTCGGAAAACGTATTTATCAAAAGTCAGCATTGTCCGCAATCCTCTTTCACTATTACAATAGCGGTCAAAAAATTCGTTATCAGGATTATAATGAAGTTGCAAAAGTATATGCCTCTTTTTTATATTCCCAAAAAAATTGACATAATTTTTTTTAGTCATTACATTAAAAATAGGAAGGTAAAACAATGATTAAAGAAAATGATAAAAATAAATATCCAGGCGGTATTCCTAATACAGGTGATTTAGAATTACGTTTGGCAAAGAATAAACTTGAAGATCCAAATTTAACTCCGGAAGAAAGAAAAAAAGCTCAAGAAGAATATAATTCTTTTCTATTAAATGTTCGAACTTACAATTCAATGGACTGATTTTGATACTTTTTTTTCATGTAAAAAAAGCTTCCAAACTCTCTCCGGTTTGCCAGGGGGTAAGCCCTTCGCTATCGGGGAGAGCCTTATGTATCACCACTTCTTTTTCTCTTCGCCTCGCCATTCTACTTTTACTGCCAGCCCCAGCCACACCCGCTGCCCGTTAGTACTCAATCTCTTAAAGCCTTTCTCACTCATCCTCAAGCCCAGCCATTTCTGAGACATAACACGCTCATTATTTTTGGCACACCACTTGATATAAGTCTCATACAAAATCTTAGTATGAAGCCTCCAACTTAAAGAAGCATCAATTTCAAGACAATCATTTACAAAAGTTCCAACAGCATCCATATCCATTCTGTATTCCTCATTCGCCTGCCGAACAGCTGCCGGCTCTTCTAGACCTTCCTTTTTCCACATAGCATAGCCCTGAATAAGCCAGTTTAAGATTCCTGAATTTTCTGCAATCATTTTTTCCGTAAGTTTCTTATCTCTCTGCTCCGGCGGAATTGTGAAAGTAAAAGGAATCATTTTAATACGTCGCCAGATACCGTTATCAGCACCACGGATTTTTGGTTTATGATTAGTGGCCATAAATATCTTGAAGGTCGGCTTAAATGAAAAATATTCACCGTAAAGAAATCTTGCTGTTAAAGAATCTTCACCTGTAACACTTTTAATCAGGCTTTCACTCATCGGGATTCCCTGTTCAATTTCGCTGGTAGTAACAAGTCTTGACCCTTTAAGACGTGCCAGGTCATTACTCTGTTCTTTATTCTTTTTTGTGAAAGTCTCAATACCAGTGCTGCAGCCATAGTCTCCAAACAGATGAAGAAGCACGTTCAAGAAAGTAGATTTACCGTTGGCACCAGTTCCCCATAAAATAAAAAGACACTGCTCACTAACATCCCCGCTTAAAGTGTAGCCGCAGGCTTTTTGTATAAACTTAATAAGCTGCATATCCTTATCAAAAATCTGCATCAAAAAAGTTTTCCAAGTTGGACAGTCAGCCGCCTTGTCATAAATAAAGAGGCTTTTTTTTGTAATCAGATTTTTTATATTTGGCTCTTTGGCTTTCCCATTTTTCAGATTCAGCGTCAGACCTTCAACATTAAAAAGATAGTTATCCGTATCAAGTTCTTTTTCAATCGTCTTGATTTCCGGCCGCATTTTCAAAAGTCCAACAATTGCCTGAATACGGCGGAAGCTTTCACTCTTAATAAGATGCTTTTCAAAATCCTGCTTCAAGATTCTGTCTGGTATATAACGCTGAATCCTGTACATCTGATGAATAAAGATCGGAATCCTCTCCTGGACAAAACCTCGGTAATCAATTTCCCAGTTAGTTCCGTTCCAGACAAGAAACTTATCCCAGGTAATACAGTAGCGGATTTTATCCTGATAAGCCCTCAAAAAATAAAGCGTATTCGTCAAATCCGTAAACTGCATTTCACCGCTTACGTATTTATTAGCCTTCATCTCAAGGCCAATCTGTTCGAGGACAGCTCTTTCATTTTTAGAAAATTCGTTTTCAGTCATTGATATATCCGTTAGCTTTCAAAAGCCTGTAAAACAAAATCAGCTTATACTGCAGCTGCTCATATCCATC
>JAILIC010000159.1 GCA_024695475.1 Treponema sp. | reverse complement strand
GGTAATGTTGCCGTTTATGGTGTTGAATGTAAAAAAGGTATCGATTTGGCAATTGAAGAAATTAATGCTGCAGGTGGTATTAATGGTAAGCAGCTTGTTTTAATTAGTGAAGATGATGAAGGAAACCCTGATAAATCTGTTAATGCTTTCAAGAAATTGACAACTAAAGATCATGTTTCAATGATTATTGGTTCGTTAACTTCTGGTTGTACACAGGCTGTTACCACATTGGCACAAGCTAGTAAAGTGTTGCAAATTGCTCCAGCTGCAACATCACCAGCAATTACTGATGCTGGCGATTTCATTTTTAGAACTTGCTTTATCGATCCATTCCAAGGTACTGTAGGTGGTAAGTTCAGCTATGATACTTTAGGTTCACGCAGAGCCGCAGTTTTGTATGATATCGGTAATGATTATTCAGTTGGTCTGACAGATAACTTTGTAGCAGCATTTACAGAAAAAGGTGGTGAAATTGTAGCTAAAGAGTCTTATGCAACTGGCGATAAAGATTTTAACGCACAGCTTACCAAGATAAAAAATGCTAATCCTGATGTCGTATATCTTCCTGATTACTATGGACCAGTTGCATTGATTGCCCGCCAGCTTCGTGCTCAGGGTATTAACACTCCAATTGTCGGTGGTGATGGTTGGGATGGTTTAACTGGCAATGCTGGTGATGAAGTATTAAATGGTTATTATTCTAATCATTATGCTGTCGATTCTACCACTCCAAGCGTACAAAAGTACGTAAGTGCATTTAAGGCTAAGTATAATGAAAATCCAAATGCTTTTGCAGCTTTAGGATATGATAGTGTTTATATGTTAAAAGATGCTATTATTGCAGCTGGTTCAGTAGATACTACAGCTGTAAAAGAAGCTTTGAAAAAAACAAATGGAGATTATGTTACAGGACATCTGACATTTAATGAAAAACGAAATCCTGTAAAATCTGCTGTAATGCTAGAATTGGTAAAAGATTCATCTGGTGCATTGAAAACAGCATATAAAACTACTGTTAATCCGTAATGTAGACTTGTTTTTTTTCTAAAAAAAACATATGCTTATTACAAGCAAAGAGGCACCTTTTCTATAAGTTATTATGGGAGAGGTGCCTTTTTTAGTATAGAATGATTTAATGAAAATAGTTTAACCGGAGGAAGCTTTGAATAGTGGATTATTGTTTATCCAGCAACTAATCAATGGTTTATCATTAGGTAGTATTTACGCACTTATCGCTTTAGGCTATACCATGGTATATGGTATCGTAAAATTAATAAATTTTGCCCATGGTGATGTTATGATGGTCGGAGCTTATGTCGGCTATTTCATTTTATTAGCACTGGGAACAAATGTTCCTGGTATGATATTTGCTTTTTTGGGCGCAATGATAGTATGTGGTCTTCTTTCAATTCTTATTGAACGCTTTGCTTATAGACCGTTAAGAAATGCTCCTCGCTTAAATTCTTTAATTACTGCAATTGCTGTAGAATTAATATTACAAAATTCAATGCGCGTACTTCCATTTGTAGGTCCTGATCCTCGACAGTTTCCAACTATGGCTGTCCATAATTTTGCAATAGGATCACTTTCAGTTTCTAATATTCAAGTTATCGTTATTGTATTGAGTGCGGTATTGATGCTTGTTTTAAATTACATTGTAAATTATACCAAGACCGGAAAAGCGATGCAGGCAGTTTCTTTTGACTTGCAGGCTTCCTCTCTTATGGGCATAAGTGTTAATAAAACCATTGCATTTACATTTGCAATTGGATCTGTTTTGGCTGGAGCTGGTGGTGTGTTGTATGCAACCGCTTATCCTCAAATTGATCCATTACTGGGTTACATGCCTGGTTTAAAAGCCTTTATTGCTGCGGTATTGGGAGGAATAGGCTCAATTCCTGGAGCAATGTTGGGTGGCATTATTTTGGGTATAGCAGAGACACTTACAAAAGGATTTGGACCGAGCCAATACGCAGATGCAATTTCATTTGCAATTCTTATAGTAATACTCTTAGTAAAACCAACAGGAATCTTTGGAAAGAAAGTACGAGTAAAGGTATAAAAAGGAGAATAACATGAAGAGTAAACATGTACGAACAACGATAGTACTTTTGATTATAGCTTTACTGGTGGTTTGTGTTCCTTCATTACTGATAGCAGCTGGTATTATTGATGCTTATATGGCTCAGATATTAACGTTGGCTGGTATTAATGCAATTATGGCATTAAGCGTTAACATAATATGTGGTATTACCGGACAGCTTTCTTTAGGACAGGCTGGCTTTATGGCCATTGGTGCCTACTCAACAGTTATATTAACATCGACAGCTCATTTACCATTACCTGTTTCAATGGTGTGTGCCGGAGTAATAACTGCCTTTTTTGGTTTTTTAATTGGCTTTCCTACGTTGAAGTTGGAAGGCGATTATTTGGCCATAGTTACACTAGGCTTTGGTGAGATTATTCGTGTTTTACTGGTAAACTTAAAAAAATATACTGGTGGTCCAAATGGAAAACAATTTCCTACGATTTTAACACTAAACCCAACAGTAGCATATTTTGTAATTATTGGCGCTCTAGTACTATTGATAGCTTTAATCCAAAACTTTATTCGATCTACATATGGTAGAGCGATTCTCGCAGTTCGCGATGACGAGATTGCAGCAAACTCAACTGGTATAAGTGTTTTTAAATATAAGATGATTGGATTTGTTATTGCTTCATTTGTCGCAGGTGTTGGTGGCGCACTATATGCTCCATTTATTGGTTTTATAAAACCTGACATGGCATCTTTCACAAAGAGCATCGACTACCTGATTTATGTGGTTTTGGGAGGTATGGGCTCAACAACAGGAAGCATATTGGCATCATTTATATTAACAGGATTACAAGAATTCCTGCGATTTCTACAAAATTATCGTTTGCTCATATATCCTGTTATCCTTATGTTGGTTATGCAATTCCGTCCACAAGGATTACTTGGAACTAAGGAACTCTCATTTATTCGCTCATGGAATGCATTTGGATCATTTATGCATTTGTCTGGGCAAGAAAAAAAACAGTATCTAAAAACCCTGTTATCAAAAAAAGGTATCAAGCAGGGAGGTGAAAATGACTGACGAAAACTCTTTAGTGTTACGAGCTTCTGAAATCTCTATAGTTTTTGGAGGTTTGCGTGCGGTAAGTAATTTTTCATGTGAGTTACATAAAAACGAGTTGATTGGTCTTATAGGACCAAATGGTGCCGGTAAAACTACCGTATTTAATATGCTCAGTGGTATTTACACACCTACAGAAGGAACTATTACGTTCTGGAATAGACAAGGAAAGCAATGTCTCATTAACAAATTTTCTCCAGCACAGCACAATCTGTTAGGAATATCTCGTACTTTTCAAAACATACGGTTGTTTGGAAAGATGTCTGTCGCAGATAATGTACGAGTTGCTTTACACTCACAGCGAAGCATAAATCCTATTGATGCATTATTGCGGACAGCTCGCTTTCGGGAAGATGAAAAAATGATGACCGATCGTGTAGATGATTTGTTGTCTTTGTTTAAGATAATCGATAAAAAGAATGATCTTGCTTCAAATCTTCCATATGGAGAGCAACGAAAGCTTGAGATTGTTCGTGCATTGGCTACAAATCCGTCTCTGTTACTTCTGGATGAGCCTGCTGCAGGTATGAATCCACAAGAAACAATAGAATTGATGAATTTGATTAGCTTCATTCGTGAAAAATTTAATCTTACTATTTTACTTATAGAGCATGACATGAAGCTTGTTATGGGTATCTGTGAACGTATTATGGTTTTGGATTATGGCCGTGTTATTGCAGAGGGTAAACCTGATGAGATTAAATCAAATCCGCAGGTTATAAAAGCGTATCTTGGACAGGAGGCTCTTGATGCTTAAAGTTACAGACTTACATGTTTCATATGGTGCTATCAAAGCTTTGAGAGGCGTATCATTTGAAGTCCATGAAGGCGAAATTATCAGTTTGATTGGTTCCAATGGTGCCGGTAAGACAACTACCTTACATGCCATCTCTAATATCATAAAAAAGGATAGTGGAACTATCGAATTTGATGGTGAAAATATCAGTACACTTGAGCCTGATAAAATCGTCTATAAACATTTAATACAAGTACCAGAAGGGAGACGTATTTTTGCAAACCTTTCTGTAAAAGAAAACTTGGAGTTGGGTGCATTTATCCGTAAAGATAAGAGCGGTATTAAAGATGACATGGAAAAAGTATTTGAGCTTTTCCCTCGAATCAAAGAACGCCTCAAACAGGTTGCAGGTACTTTAAGTGGTGGTGAGTTACAAATGCTTGCTATGGGACGCGCTCTTATGTCTCAACCACGCCTCTTATTATTAGATGAGCCAAGTATGGGGCTTGCTCCGATTTTAGTTGATGAAATATTTGAAATTATACAAAAAATCAATAAAGAGGGAACAACCATTTTATTGGTAGAGCAAAATGCATTTAAAGCGTTGTCAATTTCACATCGCGCATATGTACTTGAAACAGGTTCAATAGCTAAAACTGGTAAGGGTACGGATTTGATTTCCGACCCTGCGGTAAAGGCTGCATATTTAGGCGGATAATTTTTTACTATAAAACACAAATTGGTACTATAATAGAAGATATAGGTAAGAGGAGGCTTCTATGAGAGTAAGAGATGTTATGACACGCAATCCTGTTTTTATCACTCCAGATGCGACTGTGACCGATGCTAAATTGTTAATGTCTCGTCAAAAAATTACAAAGTTGCCGGTTTTAGATGATAGAAAACATGTCGTTGGTATTGTGACAAATAATGATTTACTAAAAGCAAGTCCGTCACAAGCGACAACGTTAGATATGTATGAGATAGGGTATCTATTGTCTCGGCTAACAGTAGAAAAAGTAATGAAAAAAGATGTTATTACTGTATCTGACGACGAAGTTATCGAAGAAGCTGCGCGTATTATGGGAGATAATGATATTAGTTGTCTTCCTGTAATAAAAGATGAGTTGATGATCGGTATAATTACTGTCACCGATTTGTTTAATATTTTTATCGATTTGTTTGGTGCCAGACAAAAAGGCGTACGTGCCACTGTCGTAATGGATGAAAAACCTGGTCAGCTGGCAACAATATCTCGTGCCATTGCAGATTTGGGTGGCAATATTATTTCGACAGTTACTTGGAGTGCAGAAGATGCTGCACACCGAAACATTACCTTAAAAGTAAATGGCATTAACGAAGAGCAGATGAAAAAAATTCTTATGGATACCCATATAGAATTGAAAGCAGTAAAGACTATTTAGAACAATAGATTTTTATAGACTTTTATGGTTTCTTTGTATACATTTGTAATATGTTAGATGGAACCATAAAAGGCTATATTGATCAGTACTTAAAGTTATTAGAACGGCCATTTACGCCTGTTATGCTCTGGAATGAGCTCAAAGCCGATTGTAAAGTAATGAATCGCCCCTTTTTGCTTACTAAGGAAGAATGCAAAGAGTATGTGGAACGAAATCCTTTAGCAATTAAGCTTCCTGGCAATATTTATATAACCCGAGCGATTTTTTTTAAGGATGCCCTTTTTTCAATTAAATTAACTCCAATAGAAAAACAACTTCATGTATTTATTCCTGGAGATCGTACGATACCGTTTATTGACAGTGATACATCAATCTATCATATAGATTTTTATTATAAAGATGTTCCTTTGCGGCATGGTAAAAATGTCTTTGACAAAGCAATGATAGATCCTTTGTTTACATTGTATGGAGCTGAGTATAAGGACGAAGTTATTCTTGCAGATCCCGCCTGTCAATTAAATGAGTCTGATGCAGGACTTGAATTGCCCTCTCATATTTGTCTGACCACGATATCACTGCAACCCTTGTATGATGATGGTGTATTAGAAAATACAGATCGCCTTTTGTGTCGCGTTATAGATTGGACTGCCGGCATGGTAGAAATACTTCCACAGACAGACTCAAAAGAAGATTCTGTGCTAAAAATTGATGAGCTTGATTTAAAGCGGCAGCAGTGGTTTAAATCAATAGAACAGAACTTTATTAAGTACTTACAGAGTATAGGACCAAGTGACTCGATCTATGAGCAGTTGTATAAACTTGCCCGACTGACTAAAAGCGATTTGTGTACCCCATATTGTGGTAGTTTATCAGAAATGATTAAACAATCAGATGCATTGGCAATTGTCCCCTATGGGGTAGAATCTCGTATATGGTTAAAAGATCAAGAAATTCCAGCGCTTGGAGTTTGGAGTCTCGATCGTAAATTTCCTGTCTACTTTGATGATATGCTCTATGGAGTTCCAGAATATATCCTAGAAGCGTTTGCAACTGAGATGGTAAAGCAAAAAAATGAAGACTATGAGGCTGTGTATCATAAAATTTATCCTTCTTTTGTTGAGCTTGATAAAAAGACAAAAGAGGACTTTTTCTTGCTCTTGAAAAAGAGGCATGATATAATTAACGAACATTATAACTCTTTTGCTGATTATACTGTAGGTGAATTGCGTCACAGAGCGTTGCAATTATTTGAGCAAGCAAATGCTATTATAATTGATATTGCATATCATGATATGGATGTTAAAACATTTCCAAGTCGAGAAATTATCATACTATGTCAACTATATGCCCATCTTGAAGGCTTATTGATGAGTTTTGTTGAAGATGATTCCTATATTACAAAAATGCAAGATGTAATTGCCTCTTCATTGGAAGGTATGGAAGTCTGTTTTGACGATATAAAAGACCCCCTTGAACAATCCATTCAAAATGCACGAGGAAAAGATTTTACTATTATAAAGTGAGGTTATAGAAAAATGAATGAAAAAGGAATTGTTGCTGTAGCAAAATCTGTTCGAAGTTTATCGATGGATGCTATACAAAAGGCAAATTCTGGACATCCAGGATTGCCGATGGGCTGTGCAGAACTTGCTGCTACCCTTTATGGAGAAATACTAAAACATAATCCGAAGAATTCAAAATGGGTTGATAGAGACCGATTTGTACTTTCAGCCGGACATGGATCAATGCTGCTGTATTCTATCTTGCACCTTTCTGGCTACAAAGTTACTATGGATGATATAAAGAATTTTAGACAGGTAGGTTCAAAATGTCCTGGTCATCCAGAGTATGGCGTAACTGATGGTGTTGAAAATACCAGCGGTCCATTAGGACAGGGTGTTGCCATGTCTGTTGGTATGGCAATTGCAGAAAGTATGCTCGCCAGCCGTTTTAATACTGCAAAACATACAATCGTAGATCATTATACCTATTCATTGGTGGGCGAAGGCTGTTTGCAAGAGGGTGTTGCATCAGAAGCTTGTAGTCTTGCTGGACACTTAAAACTTGGAAAACTCATCGTATTCTATGATGAAAACAAAATAAGTATCGATGGATCTACCGATATTACCTTTACTGACGATATAGCAAAACGCTTTGAAGCATATGGCTGGCAAATTCTTAAAGGTGATATGTATAATCCAGCTCAAATTATTTCGCTGGTAGAAGAAGCAAAAAAATGTACCGATAAACCTTCACTTATCATGCTTAAATCAGTAATTGGTAAGGGTGCTCCAAACGAAGGAACAGCTGATGTTCACGGAGCTCCTCTTGGTGTTGAAGGCGTTAAGAAAGCAAAAGAGACTTTAGGACTCCCTGTAGATAAAGACTTTTATGTTGTTCCTGAAGCATACACCTATTTTGAAGAAAAACAGCCTCTTTGGCAAAAAGCAGAAAAAGATTGGGAAGCCGAGTTTGCTGCATGGGCAAAAGAAAACCCAGAATTAAAAAAGCAGTGGGATGCATTCTTTGCTGATAAACCAACAGGACAGGGTACTAAACCTACTTATGCTGTTGGAGATAAACTTGCAACTCGTGATGGCAGCGGAAAAGCTCTTAACTATATGGCAGATACCTATGGTAATCTTGTTGGTGGTTCTGCAGATCTTATGGGACCAAACAAGACTAAACTTAAAAATGATGATGGTATCTATACCCCAGAAAATCGTAAAGGAAGAACTATAGAATTTGGTATCCGTGAATTTGCAATGTCTGCAATTTGTGCTGGTATCCGATTACATGGTGGCTTGCGCCCATTCTGTGCAACATTCATGGTATTTAGTGATTATCTGCGTCCATCTTTGCGCGTTGCCGCTCTTATGGGTGTAAATACCATTTACGTACTTACTCATGACTCAATTTATGTTGGTGAAGATGGTCCTACCCATCAGCCAATTGAAACTGCAGCGGTTCTTCGTGCAATTCCTAACGTTCAGTTCCTGCGTCCTGGTGATGCAGAAGAAACACTTGTTGCATGGGAAATGGCAATGGAAAGCAAAGATCATCCAGTTTGTCTTGCTCTTACTCGCCAGGGTATTCCTGTATATGCTAAGGCTGATAAAGAGTGGCAGACAACAGCTCGTCAGGGAGCTTACGTAGTTGCAGAAGGGGCAGCAACTCCAGATATCACCGTTTTAGCTACAGGTTCAGAGGTGGCAATGGCTTTGGATGCAGCCAAAATGGTGTCAGGTAAGACAGTACGTGTCGTTTCTGTACTTGACCGCAACTTGTTTGAGCGCCAGCCAAAAGAGTTTAAGGATAAGATTATTGGCGGTGCAAAACGTGTTGTCACTGCAGAAGCCGGTATCAGCATGGGATGGGAAGGACTTGCAACTTCTCGTGAAGATATTTTCAGTATTGATCGCTTTGGCGAGTCAGGACCAGCAAATAAAGTTGCTGAGTATCTTGGCTTTACTGCTGCAAAACTTGCAGATTTGTTGAATAAGTAGGCTGTATATGGTTAAACATATTATATTATGGCAGTTAAAAGACGAACTTACTGATGCCGAAAAGCAGCAGGTTAAAGATGGTATCAAAGCAGGACTTGAAGGATTACAAGGTAAAATTCCAGGATTAAAGGAAATTATCGTACGGACAAGCTGTTTGCCATCTTCTAATGCTGATGTCATGTTGGATAGCACTTTTGAATCTGCTGATGCATTAAAAGGATACTCTGTGCATCCAGAGCATGTTGCAGTTGCAAATACAAAGGTTCGTCCCAATATTAAGACTAGGGTCTGTATGGATTATGAGCTATAGCATGTAGTAAAGCTGCTTGCGTAACAAGGCCATCTGGCAGGTGCATTGTATGTTATGTACCGTCAGGTGGTCTTTTTTTTTAGCTTATAGCATCTTTTTGTTCGCCTTAGTATCTGCCGATTACGGTATCTTTGACAGGCCAGCGTAGTGGTGGGTGAGGGGTTTGGTCTCCCCAACCGATGTCAATGTAAGTAACAAGCCGTATGTAGTCAGGAAGATTGAAATTCTTGCGGAGCCTGCTGTTCATTTCTTCATTGAACGTAAGCCAAACGCCTTCAAGTCCAACTGCATGGGTGGCAAGTACCAGATTCTGTGCAGCGGCTCCTGCATCAAGCAGGCGGTTGCGTCGTGGTGTAAATGAATTGGCACGGTAGCAGCGCATATCCTGCAATACTACAATATGTACAGGACCACCAGGAACATCACTTCCCTTGAACCAGCCAGGAGATGTTTTTTCTTTTACGACAACATAGCGTATGGACTGTACGTTACAGCCGTGTGCTGCCCACAATCCTGCTTCCAGAATCTTGTCAATAAGCTCATCCGGTACATCTTTGTCCCATTTAAATTCACGTACTGAACGGCGTTCTTTTACAACGGTAAAAAAGTCATCCTGGATCTGTGGGGTTATAGGAGTGGTCTTATACGGTGTAAGGTCAACCTGTTCGCCTTTTGCAAGCTTATCGGCTGCATCGATTAAGAATGTTGCATAGCGATATTCTGGCTCTGTTTTACTCAGGCCTTTCTTTTCCCACAGTTCAAGCAGGTGCTTTGTATAGTCTGCCTGTGTTGCGCTTAGTTTAAGGTTGCGGTATGCAGCATGGTATACCTGTATTTCAAGTGTATGGTGTGAGCGTTCACGTACTCGTGCACGGAATTCTGTGGTGTCCATTGCGAGAAACTCTTCATCGGTAAGTTTCATGTTGTTATTCCATATCTTCAGGCTTTCTTCCTTAGGTATGTAATCCATACAGGTGTCATGAAAATCTTCGTGATACTGTTCGTTTGTTGTTTTTTCTGCCATATTGAATACCTCCGTTTATATTCTTTTTTTGTATTAGATGTTATATTCTGCTCCGCTGTGATTACTTGCGTCGCTGCCTATGTCTGCGACAATCTCTGCCGCTTTGCTGACAAAATACGAATCCTGCCGTGACCGCGGAAACGGTCTGTCTATGACATACTCTTTTTGTACGGTTCCTGGACGTGGGGTAAGTAATATTACCCGATCTGCCAGATACACGGCTTCGTTTATGTCATGTGTCACAAAGAATACAGTCTTTTTTTCCTGTTCCCGTAACCGCAGAAGTTCGTCCTGTAGGGTTCGCCTTGTCAGATAATCAAGTGCACTGAATGGTTCGTCCATAAGGATGACCTTTGGATCCATGACCAGTGCACGGGCAATGCCTGCACGCTGCTTCATGCCGCCGGAAAGCTGTGACGGATACTTTGCTTCAAAGTCGTTAAGGCCCATGAGCTTAATGTATTTTGCTACACGCTTTTCCTGCTCCTCTTTAGGAACATTTGCAATGCTAAGACCGTATGCAATGTTTTTTTTTATTGTTTTCCATGGAAATAGGGATGCGTCCTGGAAAACTACTCCAATATCACGGCTGGTTTCTGTTACTTTTGTACCTGCCACTGATATACTGCCTGCGGAATGACCGAGCAGCCCTGCCACTATAGAAAGCAGTGTACTTTTACCGCAGCCAGACGGACCTACCAGACAGACAAATTCCCCGTCGTTTACGTGCAGGCTTACGTCTTTTAGTGCTAACGTTGCATCTTCTCCCTGTGCATTATATTCCTTGCTGACGTTATCAACCTGTATCATTTCCATGGTAATGCCTCCCTTATTTTGCGTAGGGATCTTTTAATCCCAGTTCTTCTGCAGCCTTTTTGGCAAAGGTGTTGTCATATGTACCTTCAACTTTGATTTCGTTGCCTACCCAGCCGTATTCTTTCTGATAACCGATAGTACGCTGCAATCGTTCTTCCGGGATAACTGGATAGTCAAGCCAGACGTCAATTTCTGAGAGAATTGCCTTACGCATGACATCTTCTGGTGTATTCATGTTTTTAGCTGCCCATGTTACAAACTCGTCAAAGTGGTTATGCTTTACTTCTTCGTGTACCTTGTAATATGCAGTGATAAAACGCTGTAGTCTATCAGGATGTTCCTTGATGAATTTGTTTGATGCAATAATTGTTCCTGTGTAATATTCAGGAATAACGTCCCATGCGCGTGCAAGTGGGTATCCAGTACCTTCTGCTTCACTGAGTACGGCATACGGGTTATGGATGACGGTTGCATCAACTTCTCCGGAGGTGAATGTGGCGTATGCTGGCTGGTAAACGTTGTTTGCAACAAGTTTTACTTCGTCAGTACTGATACCATAGTTTTCAAGATATTTGAGAACGGTCAGTTTCATGCCACCTGCAGAAACTGCGGTACCGATAGTTTTACCGCGCAGATCCTGTGGTGTTTTTATATCATTATGGGCAATAATCCAGAAACAACCGGAATAACGCCACATGTTACCTACTAGCTTTGCTTCTATACCATTGTAGATGGCAGGAATATATGTACTGGGATCACCGTCTGCAACGTCAATCTCACCTTTTGATATTAAAGCAAGCATATCGTTTGTACTCTGTACATTGTCAAACTTAATGCCTTCTTTTTCGTACAGACCGCTTTCGATTGCAAAGTTGTTTACGGAACCTGTCATACCGACTGCAAATGCCGATCGTATGGTAATAAATCCGTCATTTGAATCACCTGCCACCTGAGCACTACTTTCTTTTTTGCTACAGCCTGTAAAAGCTACCAGGGTAATACCTGCTGTAATTACTGCAAATGTTTTTGCAAAAATCCTTTTCATAAACTCTCTCCTGTGTTTATTTTTTATACCCGTGTCCATTTATGGCACAGGATATATTCAAGTATGGTAATCAGCTTTACAAATAAAACTGATATGACGGTTACCAGAATAATCAAGAAGAACATTCTGGCAGTATTTAATAACTGCTGTGATTCCAGCAGAAGAAATCCCAATCCTGCTTTTGCAGCTTGCATTTCAGAGAACACAACAGCGGTCAGTGCTGTTGCTGCTGAAATACGCAGTCCGTTGAACATTGACGGCAGTGAAGCAGGAAGTACAACCGTCAATACTGTCTGTAATTTTGATGCTTTGAACACCTGTGCTACCTTTAGATATTCCGTTTTACACTGTTTTGCACCGGTTATGGTGTTATACAGGATCTGGAATACGGAAAATAGTACAATCAGGATAACCTTGGACTTAAAGCCTATGCCAAACCACAAAATCAAAAGTGGCAGGATGGCTACCTTTGGTACTGCCATGATTGCAGCGCAGAATACGTTCAGAAAAGCTTCAAACTTAGGGAACAATGCCCACAGCAGTCCTATACCGATACCGATTACTGCGGCTATAAGATAGCCAGTCAGAACTTCGCCCATCGTTACCCAAAAATGACTCAGCAGCAGTCCGCTGCGGCTTATTTTTATGGCCTCTTTGACGATACTGACCGGGGATGCCAGAAACACTTTACTGATTCTTCCTGTGTCAACTGCAAACTCCATGTAACCGAGCAATGCGAGTACCGATGCTATCTGGAGCACATGTATAACTGTGAATTTTTTACTTGCTACCATAAGTAAACTGTCCTTGCTTTACTGCATCACTTTCAAAGTACTCCCGCTCACAGCTAGTTCCTTTGATAAGTACATTTTGTGTTATACGGTGTGACAGGTGTTTTGAAAAGTTTTCTATATTAGTTGTATCTATCACATCGCAGTAAAATGGTGCTATTTCCTTAAACCACGGATACTCCTTGAAGTAAGGACGCCATGTTTCGGCATAGGGACAGTGATCTTCTCCCCACTGTTTTACCCAGCCAGTAAATGGTAGATCCGTTACCTTTGAAAAATCTTCCAGACTGTCTGCTTTTAGTCCTTGTTCCAGAGCCTTTTGGCGCAGCTGGTTAGAACGGTCTATGGCAAGACTGAATACTGCCTGCCGGATAAGTTCCTTTCCATTTTCCAGTCCGTGAATATCCACGATTACTTTACTGAAGTGAAAGAACAGCATTGCAAACTGCCGTGCCTCTTTTCGTACCTCATCGACCATAACCTTGCGTTCAACTGTGCCGGTTATTTCAAATCCGTTTTTCCCCATTTGTTTCTCTCCCCGTTTTTTAGGATATTTCTACTTCTTCTGTAGAATAAAAGCTGTCCAATGCAGCGATATATGCTTCTTTTGATGCATATACTGGTTTGTATGCTGCTTTTATTTTTTTCCCTAATGCCGCACCGTTCTTGAGCAGGCGGTATGCAATAAGTGCAAAAAGTTTTGCCGTTAACACATAAGCTTCTTCTTCATCGACAACTGCAAAATCTGCCTGATGAAGACCTCCGGTAATTCCTCCTGTATTAAATGTAAGAACTGGCTGCAGATGCTGTACGTCGCCAACGTCTGTTGAACCGGTTGAATGACTGTTCAATGATTCTTGTTTTACAGGTCTGCCGTCTGATGCTTCACGGACGATGTCATACAGTTCTTTGGGGAATTCCTGTGGCAATGCAGGCAGGTAGCCGGGCAGGGTTTCTATGCGGTATCCGGCTCCTAGTGCCTGCGCACCAGCTTTAAATGAACGGTCTGTTTTTGCTGCCGCATCAAGGATTGCTTCTGTGGTACGGGCTCGAACTAGAGTTTCTATGACGGCTTTATCTGGAACTACGTTTACCAGATTTCCGCCCTGGGTCAAAATCGGATGAACTCGTACCCAATCTTCGTCACGGAATGTTTCGCGGTTTAATGCCAGTGCTGACAGTCCAAGGCTTGCTGCAGAAAGCGCATTTATACCTTTTTCTGGACTCCCTGCTGCATGAGCTGCCTTGCCCTGTATGGTGATAACTTTGGATACAAAGCCATTGTTTGCACCGCTGCCTACAGAGATTCCTTTAGGACTGATATGGTGGGCAACGCTTATGTCTATATCGTCGAATGCCCCAATGCGTATCAGCTCGCATTTGCCGCCACCATATTTGATTTTGCCTTGTTCCATAAGCTGTTTTTTGAATTCAACTTCTCCGTATTCTTCTGCAGGAACTGCAAAAAAGACAAGCTGTCCGTCAAGGGCTGCTTTTACTTTAGGATCCAGCAGCGCAAAGGCAGAACCTACTACACCTGCAAGCTGTGCATGGTGTCCGCAACAGTGTGCTCCTTGTGTCTCAGGATTTGCATAGACATGAGCTGGTATACGCAGCGCATCAAGTTCTCCGATAAGAGATAGTGAAAAGTTTGCTTTTTTACTGCGGTTTATGTATGCTTTTGCACCGGTTATAGCAAGTCCTTCCTGATAGAATTCTACCTTGTCTTGTAGAAATTCTTTGAACTTACCTGTAGTGCGGAATTCTTTGTAACCAAGTTCTGCATGCTTGTAAATGTCATCTGCAAAATTGATTATTTCCTGCCGATGTTCATCAATACGTTGAATAATTAACCGTTCAATTTCGTCCATAAATAAACGCTCCTTACAGTCATTCCGTGACTGTGCTTTATAAATAGCTGATAAACTTCTGCCCTGAAGCAACATGTATACCTCTCTCCGTATATACGTAGCATCATTGTGAGACAGAAGGCTGTTAAGCCTAAAAAGTTATAGGGAAGCCCTATGGTGTGTATAAAGTTTGATTAGATAAAGAACATGAACAGCTGAATTAGATGCGGTATCTATGACTGTTCATGAGTGTGCGTTTACATGCACATTAAACAGGAATGACAACAAAGTGAAGATGCGATTGTAGTGAGACCAGTGATACGTAAGTTTTGCTTTGTGTAATTAAGTATTGTGTATCCGTTCATTTTTTTCTCTCCGTGTGATAGGTTAGTGTTTAGTAGTAATCCCTATCTGAATACTAGGATAAGAGTATATACCTACTTTGTCAATAGGTAATGCGTATAATTTTAAGATTTCTGCATTTATTTAGTATTTATATTTTAAGAAATACGTTACCGTTGTTTTTTGCAATAATATCTGCATCATTATTGTCGCCTGTGGTGCCCACAATATGCTTTTCAAAATAATGAACATCTTGCAAGACTTATTAAAGACTCAATATGTAAACAATAGAGAACCAATATATACGTAATTGAGTATCAAAATGTACGCAATCGAGAACCAATATGTACATAATTGAGTATCAAAATGTACGCAATCGAGAATCAATATGCATGCGATTGAGTTTCAATATGTACGTAATATAACTGATATGTACGCAGCTGAAAGGTAATCGGAAAATTCTCTAATATGCAGGATGTATTTTTGTTAGTATACAGAGCTTTTTTTATCTCTATTATTTCCCCTCAATTATGACATTTTTGAAAGTATTTGCTTAGTCTTTGTTATAGGACCTGTTAATTTAACAAAAATCATTGGCGTTATCAATAATTTTATAATACCATTTTCAGAATAAGACAATTATCATAAAGAATTGTGACAAATCGAATATGCAATTATGACATTTCACAAATGTATCTTTAAAGTTTGCTTTTTTGTAAAACCCATGTTGTAATAAATATCGTCATTGAGCAAATCAGGAGCCGGCCCTGTTTGCTTGTAATAAAAAAGGAGGAATTATTACATGAAAGAAGCAAATTCTGGTCGGGTAAAAATTCAACAGTTCGGCAGATTTATGAGTGGAATGGTAATGCCGAATTTAGGCGCATTTATTGCATGGGGACTTATCACCGCTTTGTTTATTGCAACAGGTTGGGTACCAAATGAAAAGTTTTCTTTATTGGTAGGACCTATGCTCACCTACCTGTTGCCACTGCTTATTGCATATACTGGTGGCAAAATGGTGCACGGAGTCCGAGGCGGTGTTGTTGGCACAATTGCAACAATGGGTGTTATTGTTGGTTCTGATGCAACAATGCTTATGGGTGCAATGATAATGGGCCCTCTTGGTGGTCTGGTCATTAAAAAAATAGATCAATTGTTTGAAGGCAAAGTTCCTGGTGGCTTTGAAATGCTCGTAGAAAACTTTTCTGCTGGCATTATAGGACTATTGCTCTGCCTCCTCTCAAATGTGGTTATTCAACCAATTATGGGTGGTATTTTGAGCATCCTTACGAGTGGAGTTAACTGGATTGTAAACCATAAAGTATTGCCATTTTCTGCACTGTTTATTGAACCTGCAAAAGTATTATTCTTGAACAATGCGGTAAATCATGGTGTTCTTGCTCCTATTGCTGTCGAACAAGTAAAAGAAGCTGGTAAATCAGTATTGTTCCTGCTTGAGACTAATCCAGGACCAGGACTTGGTATACTTGTTGCTTACTGGCTGTTTTCAAAGGGATCAGCAAAAGCATCAGCTCCAGGGGCAGTGATTGTACACTTTTTGGGAGGTATTCATGAAATATATTTCCCATTTATCCTGATGCAGCCAATCCTTATCGTTGCTGCAATCGCAGGTGGATTTGCCGGTCAGTTTATGTTTATTTTGACAGGGGCTGGCGAAGTTGCGGCACCTTCTCCAGGAAGCATTTTTGCATTAATTGCAGTTGCTCCTAAGGGAGGATTGATTCCTGTTCTTATAGGAGTTGCAGTTTCTGCAGTAGTAAGCTTCTTTGTTGCCGCACCTTTTGTTAAACGAAACGCTGCAAAGATGGCTGATGATGATACAGCCTTGGCAACTGCAAAAGCAAGCGTTGCTGATATAAAGAACATTGGAAATACCACAAGTATTTTATTTGCATGTGATGCTGGTATGGGTACTAGTGCAATGGGAGCAAGTCGACTTAAAAAATTGCTTGCTGAGCGTGGTATTGTAAATGTACGTGTTGACCATGTTTCTGTTGATGCAATTCCTGCTGATGCAGAGTTGGTGGTTTGTCAAAAATCACTTGCAGAACGTGCAAAAAAAGTCTGTCCAACTGCTCAGATTTATCCTATTGGAAACTTGGTAAATGCAGCAGAGTATGCACAGATTGTTGATCAGATAGCTACGGCAAATGCTAAATAAGTAAAAATATGATACAAAAGCGGGGCGTTAGTCATACCCCCGCCTTTGTGTGGAGGTGTGTGTATGAATCTTTTTGACTTTCTTATTTCTCAGAAAAGTGTAATGGCAAAAGTTGCTGTTCATAATTGGGAAGAAGCTATCAGAAAAGGAGGACAACTACTTGTTGACTCACAGGCGTGTGCTCCCTCTTATATCGATGGAATTGTAGAAAGTTGTAAAGTAAATAATGCTGCTTTTGTAATTGCGCCAGGTATTGCTATGCCTCATACAAGACCTGAAAAAGGTGCATTGTCAACAGGATTTGCACTTGTGACATTAGAGACTCCTGTTAATTTTGGTGATCCAGAGAATGATCCCATTGATTTGCTTTTTTTTATGGTTGGAAAAGATGAAAATGCTCATGTAGGGGATGCCATGGTTCAAATAGGTGATCTTTGTGATAATGAAGGTGATCTTCAAAAATTGCGTTCCTGTAAGTCGGATAAAGAAATCTTAGACTTTCTTGAGTCAGTCAAAAATAAATATAAGTGATGTGTTCTAGATAAAGAAAACAAAAGGAAAATAAATATGAAAGTTACAGCAGCCCGTTTATATGGTAAAAATGATGTACGGTTGGAGAGTTTTGAATTACCAGCTATTAAAGATAATGAAGTATTACTGGAAGTACAAGCAGATAGTTTATGTATGAGTACTTGGAAAGCTATACAGGCTGGTGCTGATCATAAGCGTGTTCCTGATGATGTTGCTCATAATCCAGTCATTATCGGACATGAGTTTTCTGGTGTGATACGACAAGTAGGTAAAGAGTGGCAAAATGATTATCATGAAGGACAAATGGTTACCATACAGCCAGCTCTTAATTATAAGGGTTCTATGGATTCTCCAGGATATTCCTATGCGTATTGTGGAGGGGATGCAACGTATGTCATTTTGCCTCCTGAGGTAATGATTCTTGGTGCCCTGTTGCCAGTAAAAACCGATGCATATTTTAAGTCTGCATTGTCGGAGCCATACTCATGTGTTATTGGGGCGATTCATTCATTATTTAGAACGAGTCGACAGGAACATATCCATATCCTTGGCCCTTGTGCCGGTGGTAGGATGGCAATTCTTGGAGGATGTGGTCCTATGGGATTAGCTGCTTTGGATTATGCCCTTGCTATGGACGGTCATCCTGATCATATTGTTGTAACTGACCAAGATCAGTCACGTGTTGATCGTGCAAAAATGATTTTTGATGGAGTTGCACGAGAGCGTGGTATTACACTTGATATAGTAAATACAGCTGGCAAAGATGATTATCAGTTGATGTACGATCTTTCTAAAGGTAAAAAATATGATGATATTATGATTATGGTACCTGCCGCTCCTGTTATTGAATTGGCCGATCGTTTGCTTGCCTTTAATGGATGTATGAATTTTTTTGCAGGTCCTATCAACACAGATCTTACGGCAAAAGTGAATTTTTATGATGTTCATTATTTTGAAAAGCATATTGTGGGCACCACAGGCGGCAATAATGATGATCAAAAAGAAGCTTTGGCATTAATGGAAAAACAGCTGATACATCCAGAAGCGTTGATTACTCATATCGGAGGACTTGATGCTGCAGGACCTGCTAGTTGTAACTTACCGGGTATAGGTGGCGGTAAAAAATTGATTTATACTCATAAAAGATTTCCACTCGTAGCGTTGGATGAGCTGGTATCTGCTGCTGAGCAGAATCCTGAGTATTCAGCTTTGTATACAGGACTTGCAGATATTATTGCAAAAAACAACGGTTTGTGGAATAAAGAAGCTGAGCAGTATGTGCTTATGCATGCTCCGGAGGTATAAATATATGGCTTATATAACAACTGTGTGTTTGAGTTCTACACTTCAAAAAACAATTTCATTTAAACACTTTGTTCCTGAACACGTAAATCGATCAGAATACTATCGCCTTGATGCATCAGGTAAAGCAGTTAATTCTGCACGAGTATTACATCAGCTCGAGCCTGGTTGTTCTGAAGTTATCTGTCCTTTGGGACAAGATAATGCGTCACGCTTTTTGGAACTTGCAGAACGAGATGGACTAACTGTGCATACCGTTCTTATTCCTGGAACAACACGTGAGTGCTGGACGTTGCTTGATCGTACCGCTCGTACTACAACTGAGCTTGTTATCAGTGAGCCTACTGATGGTATTGATGTATCAACGCAAGCAAAGGAACTGCTTGATTGTGTTGACTCATGTATGAAAAACTCTCGAGCCTTGCTGCTTGCAGGGAGCAGACCAAAAATATGGCCAGAGGATTTTTCGGCTCGTATCTGTAAAATGGGATATGACAACGGCAAAATTGTTATGGCCGATTTTTGGGGAGAAGATTTACGACGTACCCTGCAATTATGTACTCCGCATATCATTAAAATAAATGAAGAAGAGTTTTGCGGAACATTTGATTATCGTTATCCATTGAGTGAAGAAGAGTTGCAGGCAAAACTGTGTCAGTTGAGTAAGCAATTACGCACACTGATTGTTGTTACCAGAGGTGTAAAATCAACTTTTGCGGCGGATCATGGAACTTTTTACAGTATGCCTGTTGAACATATTACACAAATCGTAAATACAACTGCATGTGGAGATTCTTTTTCTGCAGGTTTTTTACATGAATACCTTGCTGGTGGCACTGTCGAAAGTGCATTGCAACGCGGTACCTGGTGTGCTGCTCGAAATGCAGAGCAGGAGTGTCCTGGTACTATCAGGGCATAGCCTTTGTGCTTTGTATGTCTGGAGATTTTTTTTATGATTGAAAATAATGTGAAAATAACAAATACAAGTGGGTTGCATGCTCGTCCTGCCAAGCGCTTGGTGGAGCTTGCGAAGAGTTTTGAATGTGATATTGTTATAATAAACGGCACTAAAGAGGGAGATGCAAAAAAGCTGATAAAGCTATTGAAACTAGGGGTTACGTGTGGATCAGAAGTACTCGTCCGTTGTACTGGTAACGATGAAAAAGAAGCTTGTACCGCAATCGTAGAACTTTTGGCAAATATCACTGATTGATGGTAGATGATAAGGCTGAGTATATGAGTATGTTTACCATAAAGTCACAAATGATATCAGAGGGGCTTGCCTTAGGAACTGTCTTACATTTTACCCCGGTTTGTGAAGTAGAAAACAAAAAATCCATTGCAAAAGATCAGCGCAAAATAGAAATTGAGGCGCTCAAAAGTGCAATTGAATCTTCTCGTAAAGAGTTGGAGACAACGGTACAAGATATTGAACAAACGCTTGGCAAAGATAAGGCTGAAATATTTGCCTGTCATCTTGATATCCTGATGGATGAAGACTTTCAACAAGAAATGTTTACTCTCATACAAGATGAAGGCTATGTGGCTCCTTATGCGGCAAAAGTTGTTTCAGAAAAAAATGCTCTGGAAATGGAAGAACTGGAAGATCCTTTGTTTGCTGCCCGTGCCGCTGATTTTCGTGATATTGGGCAACGTCTCATTTCTTTTTTATCTTGCAATGGAAATGACGAAGGTATCTTCCCTCCAGAACCAGCAGTCATAGTTGCCCCATTTTTGACACCTGGTCAAACCATTCGTTTTAATAAAGAAAACCTCAGAGGCATTATTATCAGTAAGGGGGGTAAAAATTCTCATGCAGCAATACTGGCCCGCTCTGTAGGAATTCCTGCTGTGGTAGTACCAGAAAACATGTTAAGTTTATTAAGAGATGGCATGTCAGTGGTACTTAATTTTACAAGGGATGCGGTAATTGTAAACCCTGATGCGGATACGATTACGCAGATTGAAACGCTGTTACACAATCAGGAAAAACGCAATCGTGATTTGTTGAATTTACAGGGGATGCCTGCGGTTACGTTGGACGGTCATCGGGTAAAGCTGTATGCAAATGGTGGCAGTATTCATGACGTATCGGCGATAACGCAGGCTCAACCAGATGGAATTGGATTGTTCCGGACAGAATTTCTATTTATGGAACAAAACAGTCTCCCAGATGAGGAAGTACAGGCTAGTTGTTATCGGCAGGTTTTGCAGAGTGTCTCTGATAAGCCTGTTGTGTTTAGATTACTTGACATAGGTGGTGATAAACCCTTGCCGTATATGCCGATGGATGCAGAAAAAAATCCCTTCCTTGGTGTACGTGGAATTCGGTTTTTACTTGCCAATCCTGAAATTCTGCATACGCAAATTAGAAGTATGTTACTGGCTTCTGTTGCATCTGGCTTGCCAGTCCGTATTATGGTGCCTATGGTTTCGTCTGTGACAGAGATGGAGCAAGTTAGTGCCATTGTACAAGAGGAACGCAGTTCTGTTGGTGGTACTGCTGTTCTTGGTATGATGGTAGAAACCCCGGCGGCGGCGCTGTCTGTTGCAGCTTATAAAGATCTTATAGCATTTATCAGTATAGGAAGTAATGATCTAACCCAGTATACACTTGCGGTTGACCGCGAAAGTGAAAAACTCTCGATGCTGTATAATGAATTTCACCCATCGGTATTAAAGCTTATGCAAAAAGCGGTTTGTGATGCTCATGCGTGTGGCATAGAGACGGGAATCTGCGGTGAGTTTGCTTCTAAGCCAGAAGGAGCGGTGCTTTTAGCTGGTATAGGTTTTGATGAGTTAAGCATGTCCCCTCGATCAATAGCTCAGGTAAAACACATTATTCGTAATACTTCTATTACTGAATTACAAGAATTGGTACATACAACATTGGAGTATGGTAAACCTGAATTGGTATATGGTGCGGTAGCTTCTTTTCTTGAGACAAAAGGATTGCAATGAAAGTAGATAAAGAGGTTCTGTTAGAACGTTTACTTACTGCAGATGATTATATCTCTTTTGAAGAATTGAGCGAAACATTCGGTTGTACCAGACGTACGTTGTATCGCTATATAAACGAAATTAATTCGTTGTATAAAGAGCGACATATGTATGTTGAAACCAAGTATGGAAAAGGTATAAAACTTTCTGGTAATACGTATGCAGTTCCTTTTGATACGGTGTATTCTGACAAGGTGCGTTTTATCGGTTTTTCGCCAGAACAGAGGCAACTGGCGGAGATTATCTATTACAGCGTACGTGATGAAGAAATAAAAACATCTGCACTTGCCAGTTTGCTTAATGTAAGCCACTCAACGGTGGATAGTGATATTACTGCTGTTGAGCAAACGGTTTTACAAAATAAAGCGTTTAAGGGCGTACGATTTTTTACGACCCATCACGGAAGGGGAATGCTGGCCTCCTTGTGGGATCGCCGAATGATAGCTGTTTTTGCAGCATCCCGCTTGTATTCCGTGCAGGATAATGGACGGGCGTTATTAGATAAACAAGAAAATGCCAGTATCAAGCAATTGAAAGCGTTGCTCAGTCTTTCTGTAAAACATCAGCTGCTGATAGACGCGGTCTATGCAGCCGAGCGCAGTATGCAGTGTACCTTTTCGCTTTCGGATTTTATGCTCCTCTATTACTATTTGACACTTGTCGTTTCAAATCCGTATAGCCTTTTATGTAAAGAGTCGGAAGTGCTTGTTCGTTTAAAAAACGATGCAGGATTTGTACCAGTTTTGGAGCCTGTTGTGCCTGATCGTATTGCGGGGCATTTGCTGAGAATGTTTGATATCGATAATGTATTGGAGCGGTATTTGCTCAGAGTGGTCTTATCATCGCTTGAGTCTGTCAGGTTTACAGAAAAGGTCTTTCTTGATACTTGTATACCTGAGTATATTCATGCTGCTGAGATTAGATTGTTTGAGCACTATCAGTTAACGGCTCCCTTACAAAAAGAGTTAAAACTGTATCTTGCCGTACAACTTAATTCTATTATATATAAAACCGTTTATTCTATTCCTAAAAATACGGAAAACTATACTGGGTATGTACCAGAGTATGATATGGATTCTTTAAAGGTTGTCTCAGTTCCGTTACTTGATGCAATAAACCCGCTTTTGCAAAAGCGATGTGGAATACGACTTACGTTACAAGATATAGCTCCTGCATGTATTGCCATTAGTACGGAACATAAACAGCAGCATGAGTCTCTTGTGGGACTGCGGGTACTTGTTATTTGCTATGAAGGCGTTTGTCTTTCTCGGATTATTGCATCGATATTGAGAATGTATTTTCCTGAACACGAAATCATAAACATGACGGGTATTGAATCCTTAACAGAAACATATCTTGAAAAAAATGCTATTGATGTACTTGTGACAACTGTTTTACCTACTATTCCGTCGGGGACTCCTGTTCCTTGTTATCGGATAGAAAACCCGGCTGATAGAGTTTCGGTCGTTGATGGATTTAGACAGTTTTTGGAAGAGAATGCGTTGTTATTTAAGAAAAAGGAAGCTGCTCGCTCTGTTATATCAGCAGATAACGCTACGACTGCTGCGATTCATACTGTTTTTAAGCACTTTACCATTAGCGAATTAGACAAGCCGTTGCGTAAAGGACGCATAACGGCAAAGCTTGCGTCAATTGTTGTGGAAGATGCTGAAAAACGGAAACAATTGCAACGTGCATTTGACTTACGAGAAAAAAAAGGACATGTATATTTGCAGGTAGAGAATATACAATTATTTCATTGTCGCTGTGATTGCGTACAGTCTGCAAGAGCGGGATTGGTCCGCTGTCAAAAAGATGATTCGGTTATTTTATATCTTATTGCTCCTCAACAAGCATCAAAGGATGAGCTGATGGCTTTATCTCTTATTTCGAGTGCTCTTATCGAGGCTGATGAGTTTGCTCAAGCCTTACATATAAAAGATGCTGCAGAAATAGAGTCAATTCTACAGCACCTTATTGTATAATGAGAAAAAAGCTTATTGTACATCTAACATTTCTTTATGGGTTGGAGGCGGATAGGCCTTATCCAAGGCTTCAAAATCTTCAGGTGATAATACAAGATCATCAACGGCTGCATTATCAGCAACGTGTAAGGGGTTTCCGGTACGCGGAATAGCGATCGTGTTTCCATCTCGAATAACCCATGCTAATAGTACTTGAGCAGGTGTCACGCCATACTTTTGTGCAATGGAAAGGATTGCTTGATTGTTGAATAATCCTTTTCGTAAAGAACCAGCCTGTGCAAGTGGACAATAAGCCATCAATGCAATGTTTTGTTTTTTCATCCAAGGTTTTAGAGAGTACTCAATGCCTCTGGAACCAAGATGATATAATACTTGATTGACTACACAATGTTCTCCACCGGGGACACTTAGTAGTTCTTCCATATCATCAATATCAAAATTGGATACACCCCAAGAGCGAATTTTACCTTCATCTTGTAATTCTTCAAGACATTGGACAGTCTCTTTTAAAGGTGTACTTCCTCTCCAATGGTAGAGATATAAATCGAGATAATCAGTGCCTAGTCGGTCTAAAGTATCAGAACATGCTTGAACAATATTTCGTTTGTTGGCATTTGACGGAAGTACTTTTGAAACAAGATATAGGGATGATCGATCAGTTGCTGCAATTGCTTCTCCTACCAATGATTCACTGCGACCGTTACCATACATTTCAGCTGTATCAATGAGGGTCATACCTTTTTGTATGCCTATTTGTAATGCTTGTAATTCTTGATTATGTGTTTTTGGATGTTCTCCTAAAAACCAAGTCCCTTGTCCTAGTGCAGGAACTTTGATTCCTGATTGTAAGTTGACGGTATGTTTCATAAATCCTCCTGTTGGGCTTGTCTTTTATATTGCATATCATAAAAAACAATTTTTTTATACCCGTGTATTGCTCGTTGACCTATTCCAAAGTAATTCGTATACTCTTACATCATATACCTTTTAAGTAAAACACTATAAATAGATATAACTCGGAGGAGTAAATGAAAAAGTATAGTAATCACAGTATGATTAAGAGCATTATGGGAGCTTGTGTTGCCCTTGTTTTGTTATCATTGGCAGGATGCAGCAAAAAAACTGCTCCTTCAGAAGTAAAAAGTCTGACCTTAAAACCAGGAGTCTTGCAGGTTGGTGTAAACGTAGCATATCCACCATTTGAGTATTACGGTGATGATGGAAAAACAAAACTTGGTTTTGATATGGATTTGTCTCGCGAGCTTGCTAAAAAAATGGGCTTGGAAGTAGAGATTCTTGATGTTGACTGGGAAGGTATTTTTGCCGGACTTGATACTGACCGTTATGATATTATTGTATCTGGAGTAACGTTAACACCAGAGCGACTTGAAAAATATGCTTTTACCAAGCCATATGTTGGTAATGGACAGGCTGTGGTAGTTCGTTCAGATTCTTCTTTGAAGGTTTCTGAAATAACTGATTTAACAGGAAAAAACGTTGGTTATCTTACCGAATCAACTTCTGATGTCTTTATGACAAAAAAAGTTGAAGAAGGTTTGCAGTGTACTGTTAATGAATATGATGATGCCATGAATTCATTTTCTGATTTAAAAGCTGGCCGTCTTGATGCTGTAGTTGCAGATTCATTGGTTGCAGCTGACTATGTTGGAAGAGAAAGCGGTACTTATAAAGTTGCATGGCAAGGTGAAGCTGAAGAATATCTGGGCGTTGTCGTAAAAAAAGGCAATGATGAATTGCTCTCTAAGGTAAGCAGTGCTCTTGATGCTTTGTTTGCAGATGGAACGGTAAAAGAGTTGTCTGTCAAGAATTTTGGTGCAGATATCGTATCATCTCTTGATCGCAATGTTGAAATAAAATAATTTTTATTTGCTACTAACATTGCAAAAACCTCCGAAATTGTGTATATTTATGCATAATTCGGAGGAGCTTATGAAAAAGATAGGATGTATAGTTTTTGCGATTGTATCGGCTGCGCTATTATTTGCTAATGGGGCAAAAGATACCGCTAAATCGCTTTCATCTTCAGATGCTTTGACATTGGAAGAAGGCAAACTGAAAGTTGGTGTCGAAATTGGATACCCACCAATGGAGTATTTTGCTGAAGATGGTAAAACACCTGTAGGTTTTGATGTTGAGCTTGCCAATGCGTTGGGTAAAAAGCTCGGATTGACAATCGAGTTTATTGATACTGCTTGGGATGGTATTTTTGCAGGACTCGATACAAATCGTTATGATGTCATTATTTCTTCTGTTACTATAACTGAAGAGCGTAAGGCAAAATATGACTTTACCATTCCTTATATCGGTAATGGTCAGTCTCTGGTTGTAAGAAAAGATACTTCATTATCTGTGGCAAAGCCGGAAGATTTAAAAGGTTTACGTGTCGGATATCAGGCCGAATGTACTTCTGACTTTTTTATGGATAAGCAGGCTGCAAATGGTCTTGTTTTTACTCCAGAAGAGTATGATAAGGTTATGAATGCATTTGATGACCTTAAGCTTGGTCGTTGTGATGTTGTTTGTGCTGATGCATTGGTATCAGTAAGTTATATTTCTCCTGCAGATACTCCTTTTAAGATGGTATGGCAGGGTACTCCCGATGAAATGTTTGGTATCTGTCTTAAAAAAGGCAATGCAAAATTGCAGCTTGCGCTGAATAAAGCTTTAGAAGAGCTTATTGCTGATGGTACTCTGGTAACCATTTCAAACAATGTGTTTGCCGCAGATTTAGTATCATCGGTTTTAAATAAATAGATGGCTTTGATCGTGCTGTCAAAAATATAGTATAGGCATTCGCCGGCAGTTTTCTGCCGGCTGTTTGTGTTTTTGGGGATTTTGTGATGAAATTGCTACGACAAATGGTAGGCTGGATTCCTAGTCTGCTTAATGGTGCAAAAGTTACCATATCGTTGACAATCCTTGCTGTTTGTGCGGGATTGATTCTTGCATTGCTTTTAGCACTGGGAAAGATTTCTAAGAAAAAGTGGCTTAATAATATATGTAGTGCATATATTTTCTTTTTTAGAGGAACGCCCTTATTGATGCAGCTGTATTTTATTTATTATGGATTACCACAGCTTACGCCACTGTTAACGATTAACAATCGTTTTTTGGCAGCATTTATAGCTTTTGGTCTTAATTCTGCTGCATATACTGCTGAAATTATCCGTGCTGCAATCCAGTCTATCGATAAAGGTCAGTTTGAAGCATCTCATGCATTGGGTATGAGCTATGCACAGACTATGAGATTGGTCATTGTACCACAGTCAATTCGTCGTCTTATACCCCCTGTTGGCAATGAATTTATCATGGTATTAAAAGATGCCTCATTGGTTTCAATTATTGCTCTTGCGGATATTACAAAAGTGACGAGAAGTATTTCTTCTTCGACAGCAAGTGCAATGGTATATATACCTGCAATGATTTTATATTTGATTATTACAGCAATCTTTTCTTTTGTATTTAATAAATTAGAAAAGAAGTATTCTGTATATGAGTAAGGGAGCATGTGTATTATGTCAATGATCAAAACACAAGATATTTGTAAAAGTTTTGGAAATCTACATGTGCTAAAAAATGTATCTCTTACTGTAGAACCAAGAGAAGTTGTATGTATTATTGGCCCTTCAGGAGCTGGTAAATCGACTTTTTTAAGAACACTTAATCGGTTAGAGAAAATCGATAATGGTCAGATTTTTATAGAAGACCGTTTGTTATATCATTATGAAAATGGTGTTGCAAAGTTTAAGATTTCTCCGCAGGAACGTACCGAAACATTGCTTGATGTTGGTATGGTGTTTCAGCGTTTTAATCTCTTTCCTCATAAGACTGTATTAGAAAATGTTATGCTCGCTCCTGTCCATGTACGTAAGGTGAGTGTTGAGCAGGCTCGCGAAAAGGCACTTGATTTGTTGCGTCGTGTAGGGCTTGAAAATAAAATCGATAATTACCCTAACAGCCTTTCAGGTGGTCAACAGCAGCGTGTTGCAATTGCACGTGCTCTTGCAATGGAACCTAAAATTATGCTTTTTGATGAGCCTACGAGTGCTCTTGATCCTGAATTAGTAGGTGAAGTATTAGGAGTAATGAAGCAACTTGCTGAAGATGGCATGACTATGGTAGTCGTAACTCATGAAATGGGCTTTGCTCGCGAAGTTGCCAACAAAGTTGTATTTATGGCAGATGGAAAGATAGAGGAAATTGGTACTCCTGATCAAATTTTCCAGTGCCCAAAAAGCGAGCGACTTCAACAGTTCTTAAAGTCGGTTATTAGTCAGTAATGTTTATCAAAACTGGTATACCAAAGCAGGAATTATTGTTCTCAAATAAAGCTTTGTTGCAATTGATTTGGCCGTTAATAATTGAACAACTATTGAATATTACGCTGGGAATAGCAGATATTGTGATGGTTGCCAGTTTGGGCGAAGCATCTGTATCAGGGGTATCTCTTGTTGATGCTATTAACTTGTTACTGACACAGATTTTTACAGCCTTGGGTACGGGAGGTGCTGTTGTCGCTGCTCAGTACATTGGGCGTCAAGATGGCAAGATGGCGGCTCGGACCGCAAAGCAACTCATCTATACCGTATTATTTGCATCTTTTGTCGTTATGACTTTAGGCTTGCTGTTTCATACTCCATTACTGCGTTTTGTTTTTGGGCAAATAGAAGTAGATGTTATGACGGCAAGTCAGCGTTATTTTGTTATAACGATGCTTGGATTGCCTGGTATTGCTTTATACAGTGGTTGTGCAGCTTTGTTTAGAGCTCAGGGAAACTCCCGTGTATCAATGTTGATAGCCGTTTTAATCAATATATTAAATATTGGTGGAAATGCCTTATTTATTTATGGACTGCATTGGGGTGTAGAAGGTGTTGCTCTTCCTACATTTATCAGCCGCACGGCAGCAGCAGTCATTTTAATGGTATTACTCTACAGGGATACTGATTCTCAACACGATGCTAAGGCAATGATATCGATAAAGGGTATTACAAAAGTTGAAATTGACTTTTCATTAATCAAAAAGATTTTATCGATTGGTATACCAAACGGACTTGAAAACAGTTCTTTCCAAATCGGAAAAGTACTTGTTCTTTCTATTATTTCGACATATGGAACAATTGCAATTGCGGCAAATGCTGCCGCAAATACACTGGCGAGCTTTGAGTGTCTTCCGGGGCAGGCAATTGGACTGGCTATGCTTACTGTTGTTGGACAATGTATTGGAGCAAATCGTACGGATCAGGCGGTGTATTACACTAAGAAAATGATGGGAATGGCCTATTTTTTTATGTGGGTACTCAATGTCCCTCTCTTGCTCAATGCGCATTTTTTGCTGTCATTTTACCATTTGTCTCCAGAAACGACTCGATTGGCATTGTATACAGGTGTCTGGCATGGCTGTTGTGCCCTCTTGTTCTGGCCACCGTCATTTACTTTGCCAAATGCCCTACGAGCAGCAAACGATGCAGGGTATACGATGATAGTTGCGCTCTTGTCTATGTGGATTGTTCGAGTGGGAGTCAGTTACCTTTTCAAGGCAACTGACCTATTTGGATTTGTTGCATTTATGAAATGGCCGGTAGCGTACGGTGCCGTTGGTGTTTGGGTCGCAATGATCCTTGATTGGATTGTGCGAGATTTTGCGTTTATTCTTCGTTTTGCACATGGCAAATGGAAGAATAGACACCTTATTTAGAGATTACAGCACCTCTGCCATTTTTTTGCAGATCTTTTCTCCATCCATTGCACTAGAAACAATACCTCCAGAATATCCAGAGCCTTCTCCTGTTGGATAAAGGTTATGTAAATAAGGACTTTCAAGGGTCTCTTTGTCTCTCGTAATACGTACGGGAGTTGATGTGCGTGTTTCACTGGCAATAAGTACGGCATCATTGCAAATAAAGCCTTTCATACTCTTGTTAAAATCTTTAAAGCCTGCAGCAAGTCTGCGACTGATATAATCTGGCATCCAAGAGTCTATCCGACTGGAAACAAGACCTGGTGTATAACTGCTTGCCGGTAGCGTTTCTGACTGGATGTGTTCCAAAAAATCTTTTAATCTTTGAGCAGGGGCAGCTTGACCTTTTCCTTGTTGTTTGGTGGTGTGTTCTAGCCATGAGCGATATAAAAGACCGGCAAGGGCAGAACAGCCCAAATCAGTAGCTTTTTGTATAAACTCTTGAGGAATATCTTCGGGGCGTATTTCGACAACAATGGCGGCATTTGACCATTTTGAGTTTCGGGCTGCTGATGACATGCCATTTACAACTATTTCATCAGGTCCAGTAGCAGATGGTACTACAAAACCACCAGGACACATACAGAATGAATAAACGCCGCGACCTTCTTCTTGTGCAGTAAGTCTGTATTCAGCGGTTGGCAAAATGCCGTTAACACTTTCGCCATGGTACTGGATAGCATCGATTAGTTGACGTGGGTGCTCTACACGGACTCCCATGGCAAAGGTTTTTGCTTCAAGTGCGTGAGGTGCAGTTTTTGCAATGATGTGGTAGATATCATCTGCAGAGTGCCCTGTTGCCAGGACGATGGCATCACCTTTAAATTCCTTTTGTTCACCTGTTGCACAGTGTGTGGTTATGACACCTGTAACGGTTGTACCATTTGTCAGTAAACCGGTACATTTGGTTTCGAAATGTACTTCGCCACCGAGTGAGATAATCGTATCACGCATATTGCGTATGATGGTAGGCAATCGATCAGTACCAATGTGAGGGTGCGCATCGGTGAGGATTTTCTTATCTGCACCAAAGTGATGAAATATAGTAAGAATTTTATGTATATCACCACGTTTGTTACTTCTGGTATATAGTTTTCCATCACTAAAGGTACCGGCTCCACCTTCTCCAAAACAATAATTGCTGTTATTGTCTACGAGGTTTTTTGTACTGATGGCGGCAATATCTTTTTTGCGTTGTGAGCTTTCTTTGCCTCTTTCGATAATAATTGGCTTGATTCCATATTCCAGTAATTGTAATGCGCCAAACAGTCCTGCAGGACCTGAGCCGATAATGATAACTTGTTTTGATCCTGTAGCAGGTTTCCAGATCGGAAGATCAGATTGTGTTGTTTGGTCAGGAGGTGTTTCATCAATATACGCTGTATAGCGCATGCAAAGTTTTACCTGCCCATGTCGAGCATCGATTGATTTTTTAGTAAATACTAATGAAAGATGCTGCTCTTTTGTATGTATTCCCTTTTTTGAAAGAGTTTCTAAAGCTTTTCGGGTAATGAGAGATGTATTATGCTCGTCCTCTGGTTTAATGGTAACAGAAATATCAGTTTTCATAGTGGGAGTATACCATTTGAGTGGTAGTAATGAAAAGTGAAAACAGAGGGAATTGAGACAAATAGAGAAATACCCCTTTGCGAAGTAACATAGTTATGTTACTGTAAGAAAAGTAACCGTTTTTACGTTTGCTAGATTTTTTTGGAACACATCCAGTCAGAAACGCTACCGGCAAGCAGTTATACACCAGGTCTTGTTTCCAGTCGGATA
>JAILIC010000154.1 GCA_024695475.1 Treponema sp. | reverse complement strand
GACTATTCGCTGGCTGTATGCCAGATTTCAACTATCTGCGTCAGAACAAAAAGCTGAACGTGTAAAGCAGGATGCAATAAAAGAAGCAGAAGCACAGAAAAAAGAAATTTTGCTCGAAGCAAAAGATGAACTCATTCGGGAACGAAACCAGCAGGAACGTGAGAACAGAGATCGCCGAGTAGAAATCCAGCGCTACGAAGCGAGAGTATCAAAAAAAGAAGAACTGCTGGATAAACGTGCTGCCGATTACGATAGGCAAGATCGTGAATATGCAGAGAGAGTTTCTGCAATGGAAAAACGCGAAGCCGCAATGACTATACAAGAAGAGACTTTGCGAAAGGAACTCGAACGTATTTCAGGATTAAGTATACAGGAAGCTAAAAACCTTATTATTAAAAATCTTGAAAATGACGCACGTCATGATGCACAGGCGTTACTTAATAAAGTAGAACAAGAAGCCCAGCTCAATGCTGAAAAAAAAGCACGTGAAATTCTTGTTTCGACTATTCAACGTATTGCAACAGAAACAACAAGCGACATCACCGTTGCTACGGTATCACTGCCAAGTGATGAAATGAAAGGTCGTATCATTGGACGTGAAGGTCGCAATATCCGTACTCTGGAAACACTTACTGGTGTTGATATCATCATCGATGATACTCCAGAAGCTGTTGTCATTTCTTGTTTTGATCCAGTCAGAAAAGAAATTGCAAAAGTTGCACTGGAACGTCTGATTACGGATGGTCGTATTCACCCTGCTCGTATCGAAGAGATTGTACAAAAAGTAACTCGTGAAATACAGCAGAAGATTTACGAAGAAGGTGAAAAGGCATTATTTGAGCTCGGTATCCACAACATGACTACCGATGGTGTCATTGCTCTTGGTCGCCTCTACTTCAGAACAAGTTATGGTCAAAATGTGTTGACTCACTCAAAAGAGGTTGCACTTATTGCAGGTATGCTTGCTTCAGAGCTTGGTGTAAATCGCGAGCTTGCAAAGCGTGCTGCTATATTACACGATATTGGTAAGGGTGCAGAAAATGACAGCGACCAAAACCATGCAGAAGTAGGTGCTGAAATGGCTCGCAAGATGGGAGAAGACCCTCGTGTCATTAACGCCATCGCAGCACATCATAACGATATAGAGCCAGCCAGTATGGAAGCAGTTATCGTGCAAATTGCCGATGCAATTTCTGCTTCACGTCCTGGAGCCCGTCGCGAGACCGTTGATAACTATATTAAGCGTCTGGAAAATCTCGAAGAGATTGCAGAGCATTTTACCGGTGTCGAAAAGGCATATGCAATTCAGGCAGGTCGCGAGCTTCGTATATTGGTCAACAATGAAAAGGTTCCTGATCAGCAGGTTAAAGAATTAGCACGAAACATTGCAAAACAAATCGAGAGTGATTTGAAGTATCCTGGCAGAATTAAACTGACCATGATCCGAGAAACACGTATTATCGAATACGCTCGTTAATCGTATAAAAGGCCACAGTGTACATATAAGTCACTGTGGCTTTTTTTGATATATATTGTATAACTCATCACTATGTCGCCCAGCATCACACACATAGCGTACCCAGCATCACACACATAGCGTACCCAGCATCACACACATGGCTTACCCAGACTCCCTGGGCAGAACAGCCGTAACACTCTCTTATAATTCTCTTGAAAGCCGATAATGCTGATGATATACTAATTACCAACATGTTAGATTCCTTTTGGAGTATTTTACCACCTCAAAATTCTCGTCTGCTACAAAATGATAAGGATCTTATCAAACGCAATAAAGTGCGTGTACGAGAGCAGAATCGCATTTACTTTAGATATGCAGCCGAACTCTTTACCACAGCAATGTTTTTTGCAACTATCGGCAGTCTCTATTTTGAGGAACTCCGTCCAGGACTACCTGTTTTTGCTTCTTCAGCAGTAATTGGTTTTTCGCTCTGTTTACTTGCAATCAGTAATATCCGCATAGTCAAAAAGCATCCGCTACCCTTTATCTATATTGTTGCACTCCTTTGTTCGTGGACTGCAACAGAAAATGCTATTTTTCTCTCTAATGGTATTGGATCCTCAGTCATATTTACAACAGCTCTTTTAGTTTTCGCCATCATTGCCCTTGATTATTCATGGCGAATTAACCTTTTTGTTGCAATCCTTACAGTATTATTCGCTACAGCAGCGCTTTTGTTTGAACCACCAGCCCGTGGAATTAGAGATGCCGTAGGAAGTTCCATCATAACGTTGCTCACCATACTCATTGGATATGTTCCAAGAGCATCACTGCTGCTTAATTTTGAACACGAGCGCATTCTGCAGATTGAACGGAACATCGATACACTGACAACATTGCCTAACAGGCGCAAACTCTTTGAAGAACTTGCAAAAAGTGAACAAGTTGATTGTAAAAACCCCTTTACTGGTGCCCTCATGATTGATATCGATAACTTTAAACAGTTTAACGATACCTATGGACATCAAAAAGGTGATTTGATTTTACAGCAAATCGGATGTTTTTTTAACGATTTTAGTTTTGATAATCACTTTGAAACATTTAGATATGGCGGGGAAGAGTTTTTAGCTCTAACCACCACCTTTGATGCAAAACAATTGGAATCATTGGCAAAAAATCTCGTACAAACCGTATATAACTTACAGATTCCTTATCCTGCTGCAGAGCTTCATTATGTTACTATCAGTATTGGTTATGCCTATACCAATACTGATCAAAATATCAAATATGAAGACTTAATCGAACAAGCTGACAGGGCATTGTATAAAGCAAAGCGCACCGGCAAAAACCAGGCTATCAACGCTAACGCGCTATAAACCGAAGGTATACAGATAGAATATTATCAGAAGTGTCATAACCTCGAGGCATATGTCGCCAATAGGTACCAATGACTGGTGCAATACCACCATTTGTTCCATATTTTAAATCATATTCTACAGCACATTTAAATCCGTTACCCCACTTAGTAGAAACAACATCGTTATCTTCATCATCGATATCAATTACAGCAGTTCGTCGCCCCAATGCATATGATAAAGCACAAGACAGGCCACCAAGACCAGGATATACGCGTAAGCCAATATTGAATGCGTAATCAAAAATAAAACAATATTCTTTACTCTTCCAAAACAAATCAGAAAATAAATCCGTTGTAGCAATAAACTCTGCATTATCCGTAAGTTTAGCATACATACCAACATCTCCGCCCAGTATGAATCGTGAAAAATCTCTTGAATTCATATCAGAAACACGATTCTTCATTTGCTTATCGCCATAAAACATATATCCAGACCCTATGGCAAACTGAGCACCGATTGCTTTTGTATTAGAAGAACTTTCTTTTGCAAAGATACCTGCCACCAAAAGGAATACCACCAGCATTGCAAAAAAACGTTTCATGTAAAACCTCCACACTTATATTTCTATATCGGTATAAATAACAATCTTGTTGACCTTTTAATGCTCGTGAATATAATTATTGTTAAGGGAAGAATTTCTTTACAGTTTTATTACTGTTTTCCAACATAGAGTAAATAATTCGTGATACAGCACATTTCTACGGAGAGAAAATGAATACAAGATATTTTGGACTACTGTCCATCATCATGGTACTGTGCAATACATATAGCATTGCTTTTGGAGCAAAAGATACTTCACTAGATCCAGAACGACAGAAAGAAGTTGTTGTCTATGCCTACGATTCGTTTGTAAGCGAATGGGGACCTGGTCCTGAGATAAAAAAGCTTTTTGAAGATACAACTGGATATACCCTTACTTATGTCGATTGCAGTGTTACCGGGCAAGTTTTATCACGTGCTATTATCGAACGAGACAATCCACAAGCTGATATATTATTAGGTATCGATAATCAGTTGTACGCAAGCGCAAAAGATCAAAAAATTCTTATTCCTTATAAATCAAAAAATGCTGCTAAAATCACTGATGAAACACTTGTAGAATCACTGGGTGGTTTTTGGCTTTTGACACCCTATGATTATGGTGAGTTTGCCTTTATCTATGACACACAATCATCAGTACCAGCTCCTACAAGTTTACAGGATTTAACAAAGCCTGAATATAATAAGAAAATCATTTTAATGGATCCTCGTACCAGTACACCAGGAGCAGGATTTGTTGCTTGGACAGTCAGTGTCTTTGGAGAAGCATATCTTGATTATTGGACATCACTCAAGCCATCAATTTTAACAATGTCACCAAATTGGAGCGGTGGTTATGGGTTATTTACAAAAGGTGAAGCCCCTTTAGTCATCAGTTACACCACAAGCCCTGCATATCATGTAGAATATGAAAATACAGATCGCTTCCAAGCCATACTTTTTGATGAAGGACATATTCGGCAAGTCGAAGGAGCAGGTATAGTCAAAGGTGCTCCAAATTATGAAGGTGCAAAAGCCTTTATTGACTTTTTGATTACAGATGAAGCACAGCGTATTATACCTTTGACCCAATGGATGTATCCTGTCAATTCATCGGTACCTTTACCAAAGTGTTTTGAAACTTCAGCACCACAGGCTCATACGATTTTGCATGCAGACACCAAGAAAGTCGACAAAGCCACCAATGCAATTATCAATCTTTTAAGTCAGTAAGTACATGATCCGCATTCACGCTCGTTCATGTCGAACTGGTATATATGTATTAATTACAAGCATTGCGGTTACTCTACTTCTCTTTATACTGTTTTTTTTTACTATTGCAGGAGCCGCAGCTTTTTCACCACTCATCATATCTCACCAAAGTGTTACTTCGCTCATTGCAGCGCAATTAGTAAAAATAACACTTGATACTTGTAAGATCGCATTTGGCTCAACATGCATAGCCCTCATAATTGGATTGCCAGCCGCTTTTTTTACATCACAGAGACAATTCCCCTTAAAAAAACAATTAGTAGCCTGTTCTGCAGTACCTCTGTGTATTCCTGCTTTAATAATTGCTTTAGGGTATGTCACTTGGATAGGTAATAATGGTTTGGTTAACATATTCTTTAAAAATATATTTCATTTCAAAGAGCCACCCTTTCACTTTCTCTATTCTTTTACCGGTATTATTATCGCACAAGGGTTTTATAATTTTCCACTCATTATGGGTACGGTATCCAATGCGTGGGAGCAGCTCCCCTCAACAGAAGCTGATGCAGCAAGATTATTAGGGGCATCAGAAAACAAAGTCTTTTTTACGATAACAGTACCACAACTACTTGCAAGTATTGTATCTGCTTGTATACCCGTTTTTATTTATTGTTTCTTTGGATTTTTAATTGTATTACTCTTAGGAAGTATTGGCTGTACTACGCTAGAAGTCGAAATTTATCGTACCGCCCGTAATACTTTACAATTTCATACTACAGCCGCTCTAGCACTTTTTGAAACACTTATTGCTATCCTTATCATCACTTCCAGCGTATGTATCGAGCAACGGACCGCAAAGAGTAAGGGGCTTTCATTCTACGCTCCCGAAAAATATCAGAAGATAAAATCACTCAAAGAAAAATGTATTTTTACCGTACTGACAGCATGTATTTTATTTTTCTTTATATTTCCTCTATTAGGAATTTTCTTATCAAGTTTTATCAGTTCCAAAGGGACCCTTTCGCTAAAAACAGTAATTACAATGCTATCATCAAGTAGTTTTGTAACAGCTTGTAAAAATACTATAGTCTGTGCATTTTTTTCAGCACTTCTGTGTATCATAGTCGCTACAACCTATGCATTAATCAGTCATTCTCTGTACAAAAAACATGACACTCCTATCATAACAACTACATTAAAAACCATACCTATGTTACCGATGATAATCTCATCAGTAGTATTTGGCTTTGGCTTATCTCTATTAATACGGCGAGGCAATGCCTTGCTTCTGACTTTTGCACAGGCAATGTTATACTGGCCATTTGCCTTTAGACAAATATACCCCTATCTTGCCCGTATACCAAAAGAGACAGAAGACGCAGCCACATTGTTATCACCATCAAGGCTCAACACTATTTATACGATTTATCTTCCAAGTATCCGACAGGGGATATGTAATGCCTTTTGTTTTTGTTTTGCAATCAGTTGCGGAGACACCGCATTACCATTAGTTCTTTCAATACCTCGTTTTGACACATTAGCACTCTATACATACAGACTTGCATCTGCTTATAAATTTAGTCAAGCATGTGCCAGTGGCACTATTCTTGGTATAATCTGTATCCTTGTCTTTTCATTATCACAAAAAAGGAAGCTATCATGACCTCTACCAGTACAGAACAACAGTATTTTTCTGCCCAAAATATCTATAAAGAGCGTGACACTTTTAGACTTTTCCTATCGTTCCAACTACGCCTAGGAGGAATGACTGCCATTGTCGGCCCCAGTGGTAGCGGCAAAAGTACGGTTTTACGAATCATTGCAGGGTTAGAAAAGCCAACAGAGAATACAGAGCAGCCTTGCCACATCTTTTTAGATGCCAAAGATATTACTCAGATGCCTCCCGCACAACGGGGTGTAGGTATGGTGTTCCAAGACGGTGCACTATTCATGCATATGACAGTACAAGACAATGTTGCTTACGGGTTACGATGTAAAGGGCTATCAGCAAAGGAAGCCCGAATGCAAGCAGTAAACTATATCACCCAATTTGGGTTACAAGGATTTGAAAAACGATATCCTGAAACATTGAGCGGTGGTGAAGCCCAAAGAGTATCCCTGGCCCGTACACTCATCGTACAACCTAAATTGGTGCTCTTTGATGAGCCTTTTTCGGCTTTAGATGCACCCTTAAAAAAGAAACTTGCCGCTGATATCAAAAATCAACAAGCACAATCTCATTTTACCGGCATTCTTGTTACTCATGACATACAAGAAGCACAATTTTTAGCTGACACCATCATTTTATTAAAACAAGGCAACAAGCATTGGGAAGGCAGCTCTAAGGATTTTAGAGAAGACTTTATCAAGAATTTATAATAATAGCTCCTTTTCTTCGTAGATTTTAAGTTTCTTTCTTTACAAAATAGTAAAAAAATTGTTATTATTTGCTTTCACCTATATCTATTTTTAAAACTCGTGGTATACTAATGTTATTAATTCCTCAATACACAGGTAAAAACAAAATGTTAAAAAACTTTTTTGGTCTGACCGAAACGTTATCGTCTTTGCCACTGTTGCAGGCAATTAGAAATGCTATGTTGAGAATCTTACCTCTATTAATTATAGGGTATATTGCACAAGCAATTGTAGAGTTTCCAATCAATGCATACCAGAGTTTTATACATACATTTGCACATAGTGTGATACTTTCCATTTTTTCTCAAATTGCATTTGTTACACAAGGATTAATGGGAGTATACTTTAGCTTTTGTGTAAGCATCTGTATTTCAGAACAGAAAAAAACATCACGACATGGTACCTATGCAGCAGCCGCAGTTAGTACCATTTGTTTTATGACCATGAGTGGAATGGCTAATGCAGACCAAGTAATCGAAGCAATGCAAAACTCCAATTTGTTTATTGCGCTCCTTTGTTCTGCAATAACTACAGAACTGTATTTATTTGTTCGTAAACACATGGTATTGCTTTCTAAAAAACATAAAAACTTCGATGTAGTACAAAATCAATCTATGAAAGAGCTGTTTGCTATGGCTTTTGTCATAAGCATTATTGTTATAGCAGAATATGTACTGTACTCGATTATTGAAGCCTTCCATATAGAAAATCCTTTATTAGCCCTCTATCATGCACTTTTCAAAAATAAAACGGTAAACTTTGGCGCCATGATTTTATACACCGTTTCGGTACATTTTTGTTGGTTTTTTGGTATACAAGGTACAACAGTTATGGCACCGCTTTACAACAGCTATTTGTTACCGGCCGCATTTGCCAATCAGGCTGCATTACTTATGAAATCAGAGCCTGTAAATATGTTCACCTCGTATTTCTACACATTCATCACGGTTGGAGGCAGCGGGATTGGTATCAGTATGCTCATTGCATTATTGCTTTTTAGTAAACAACCATCAATACGATTGACAACAAAGACTTCCTTAGTTCCAACCATCTTTAACTTTAATGAGCCGCTCTTATACGGGCTGCCAGTCATGCTCAACCCGATTCTTTTTGTCCCATTTCTTATTACACCAATAATTAATACTACCATCTGTACGCTTGTATTTTATATGAAATGGGTACCACTTCCTGCCCATTATGTACCATTTGCAACTCCACCGCTTATATCAGGATATCTTATTACAGGCAGCATCTCTGGAACCATATTACAAATACTATGTATAACAATTGGTGTACTCATTTATAAGCCGTTTATCGCAGTCCATGATACGTATATGCTTAATACCCAGCTACGAGAGATGAACGAATTAGTTTCTATTTACAAAGAAGCAGAGGCACAAGTAAAGGATATTACTTTAACAAATCTTCCCGGTATTCCTGGTGTCCTTTCACGATTCTTAGCACATGATCTTGCCGAAGCTGTATCTAATAAAGAATTAAAGCTTGTTTATCAACCACAGTTTGATAACAATATGAAAATCTTTGGAGCTGAAGCATTATTACGCTGGAACCATCCGGTATTCGGAGAGATTTATCCGCCTCTGGTCATAAAGCTTGCTTCAGAAACAAATCAATTAACAAATCTCGAAGAAACCATATTCCTTTTAGCACAGCTCGATATTGCCGGTCATCCAGATTTTAAATACAGTATCAACGTCACACCAACGACATTGCGAAACGTACATTTTATTGATTACGTATTGCGTCTTTATACCGATTTACTCTTAGATGACTATAATATTTTTATCGAAGTTACCGAACAAAATGCATTGATCACAGACGAATTAATGCTAAAGAATCTCGACAGACTTAAAAAAGCAGGTTTTGGTCTCGCTATAGACGATTTTTCTATGGGGCATACATCTCTTAACTACCTGCAGGAACATAAGTTTGATTTAGTTAAGCTCGACGGAACTTTTTCAAAACAATTGCTTAAAAACGAAAATACTAAAAAGATCATTGATTCAATTGTATATCTATCAAAAACAGCAGGTTTCAAAGTTCTTGCTGAATATGTCGAAACTGATGCTCAAAAACTGGAATTAGAAGGATTAGGTTGTACACAGTATCAAGGTTATCTGTGCAGTCCCGCACTCTCTTTCAGTGATTTATTCAAAAAATATAGCAATACCTTATAAAGCTAAAATATGATGCCCACTGGTAGATGAGGAGTAGGAATTAAAAATCTATCAGTGGGTATCATACAAAATGCAAATGTGTTTTTATACGACCTTATTTTCCGAGCAGCATATTTGGTAACCACGTAATTATCGGTGGAAAATATGCACACAAGAATAATACAAAAATAAGTGGAATAAGGAATGGCATAATTGACTTATACAAGTCTTCCAGTTTTACCTTAGCAACATCACTAACGATGAACAAACACACTCCAAACGGTGGAGTTACCTGTCCAATCATTAAATTAAGAACCATCATAACACCAAAGTGTACCAAGTCAAAATGAAGCTGTTGTGCAATTGGTAACAAGACAGGAAGCATCAGCGTCAAAATAGCACCAGGTTCCATAAACATACCTAATATCAATAAAACTATATTTATCGTAAAGATAACAATGCCAGGATTGGAGCTAATACCAAGGATGAAGTTTGCAATTTGACCTGAAATACCTTCTTTTACCATAACATAGGTAAACAAAGTTGACGTACCAATGATAAACAAAGTATTTGCAGAAGTAATGGCACTATCCAAAATGCACTTTACAAAACTCTTCCAGTCCAAAGTGTGATATACCAGAGCTGCAATGATGAGTGCATATACAACAGCAACACACGATGCTTCTGTAGGAGTAAACCAACCGACAGTAAAACCACTTAAAATAATAAGCGGTGTAATTATAGAAAGAATTGAACGGAAAAACTCTTTGACCAATACCAAAATACTAAAGCGCTCTCTCGGATACTTTTTTTTAAGAGCGACTATAAATGTCAGTCCCATCATGGTCAAAACCATCAATATGGCAGGAACAACACCACCAATAAACAATTTCGATACACTGACACTTGCAATAGAACCATAAATAATCAACGGAATTGACGGTGGAAAAATAGGTCCAACAACAGATGACGCCGACGTAACCGCAGCAGAAAATTCCTTGTCATATCCTTTTGAAGTCATAGCTTCCATTTCGATAGTACCTAAACCACCAGCATCTGCAGCTGCACTGCCTGACATTCCCGCAAATATAAGACTTGCAACAATATTTGCATGTCCCAATCCACCAGGTATCCATCCTACAAGAGCATTTGCAAAATTAAAGATACGATCAGTAATCTTCCCGGCGTTCATTAAGTTTCCAGCGAGGATAAACAATGGAATGGCAATAAGCAAAAACGAGTCAACACCAAAAACCATCTTCTGACCAATTACGACCAAAGGATAGCCTAACCACATACAGCCAATAATGGCACTTGCACCAATAGAAATACTTATTGGTATGCCTACAATTAAAAACACAACAAAAGATATAAAAAATACGCTCATACTATACTGCCTCTGGCACACCCATTATCTTTGCCAATATATTGTACAAAGCTTCCAATGACATAAAAAATCCTCCAATACCAAGAGGTAAAAACTGCCACATCTTAGAAAATGTCGGCATTGAGGAATAATACTCTGTCACAACAAATGGATACAAATTAATAAAGGCAACAACCATTACGATTCCAAGACAGAATGCAACTATTTGTTGTATATACCAAAATATCACTTTTATTTTCCCCGTAACACGAGAAGAAACTATATCCAATGTAATAAGAGATTTTCTATAGAACAGGACTGGAATACCCAAAAAAGCCATCCAAAGAAACAAAAAGCCTGCTAGTTCCGTCATGCCTCTAAATGATTTATTAAATACATTACGAATAATTAATTCGTTCAACATCAGTAAGACTATGAATCCTACCGTGCAAACCAGCAACACACTAATACACTTTATTATAATATCAATTAATTTTTTATAGATATTCATACACCTTACCCAGGTACTCAAAATACGACAGTCAAGGCTTATCCTACACAATGGTTTTACATACCGTGTACTAAACCTTGACTTAGCCGTATTCTAAAAAACTATCGGAACTATACTTTTAACAATTCCGATAGAAACCGTCACACTTACTTTGCCAACTGATCAATGATAGCCTGATCATACCATGGTTCAGAAGCATACTGCTTATAGTAGCTTGAACCGCCAAGCTTATCCTTGAAGCTCTGGATATCAGGATGATTATCAAATGTTACACCAGCTTTCTTCAAAGTTTCAGTAGCAGTAACATTATCCTGTGCAATTGTATCAAATGAGTACTTAGCAGCAACAATAGCCTGTTCTTTTAAGATCTTCTGCTGTTCTGCAGATAATGTGTTCCACTTCTTAGCGTTGATTGCCATAGTACAACCCATCCACATGTAGTTAATAAAACTATAGTGCTTAATATCATCATAGGTAGCATTTGCTACCAAGTGATAAGTTGCATTATCTTGTGCTTCAGCAGTACCATTTGACAAAGCAATAGCAAGTTCGTTAAGAGCTAGAGCAACAGGTGTTGATCCCAAAGCTGACCATACATCCAAATACATCTTACTTGTTGGAACACGAATCTTTAGTCCCTTTACATCATTAACTGTATGAACTGGACGATTTGTTGTTGCGATATGGCGCATGCCATTATCACCCTCTGAAAGGTATACCATACCAACTGATGGCAAATCCTTAAAAATCTGTTCACCAATTGTACCGTTTACTTTTTCATAGGCATCTTCTGCACTATCAAATAAGAATGGCAAGTCAAGAATTTTAGCCTTATCATAAAAACTGGTAAAACCAGAGGTTCCTGCAAAAATAACATCAATAGTGCCCATACGGGTAGACTGCAATGCTTCTGCATCATTACCAAGCTCACCGCTAGAGTGAACATCCATTTCTATCAAGCCATTTGAAGCATCCTTTACCAGCTCTGCATATTTAACAATTGTCTTTGTTGGTACAGAAGTTGCATTTCCAGGAGAATACACAACCAATTTTACAGGTTTTGATCCACCTGCAGCACCTTCATCTTTTTTTCCTCCGGCAAACAAAGCTGCACACATACAAACAGCAGCTACCACACTTACCACTCTTTTCATTTTTCGCTCCTTTTATATAATATCAGCAACTTCATTCATTGCTGCCTTTACCTTATTTTTCTGTTCCTCTGTCAGCGGAATAAATGGTTTACGACAACTTCCAACATCAATACCTTGTAATGTCACCGCATATTTAGCAGCAGGGAATACACTTGTGTTTACAAATACTTCTACTAGATTATTTAATCTAGATTGTAAACGATGTGCTTCTTTTACATCTCCAGCATTAAATGCCTTGCGAATTTCCATAAACAATTTAGGACAGACGTTTACCATTGTACCAATCGTAGCGGTCGCCCCAGCTGCCATCGCACTAGCAAATATTTCATCAAAACCATTAATCAGCATCTTATCTGGATACTCATGGCCAATTCGTTCCAGATCATATAAATTCATCGATGTATGTTTGATACCGATAATTCGTTTATCCTGCAATAAAGGATTAGCATTTGTAAATGAAATACCAGTAAACTGAGGAATGTTATATACGATAACACCAACAGAAACAGCATCAGCAATATCCTTATAGTACTGATTAATTTCAGCTTGTGAATAATGATAGTAAATCGGAGGAATTGCAGAAACTGCACTAATACCGCACTTTTCTGCATGTTTTGCCAAGTCAACGGCACTCCACGTATTAAGAGAACCGACATGAGCAATAACGGGAACTTGCCCGCCTACTTCACCTAAAACAACTTCAACAATTTTTTTACGCTCATCATTAGAAAGCAATAATGCCTCACCTGAAGAACCACAACAATAAAATCCTTCTATACCTTTATCTAACTGAAATCGTATCAGTTTCTTGAGTACAGCAACATCTAACTCAGCATTTTTATTAAATGGTGTCACTAATGCTGAGTAGATTGCCTTTTTATCAGGCTCCTTTTTTACCATGCCGTCCATCCCCCATCCATTATCAGGTTGGAACCAGTCATATATTTAGAAGCATCTGAAGCAAGGAATATAATTGCACCATTATACTCATCAGCATTTGCCATACGTCCAATAGGCATACGATTGCAATAGTTTGCCTGGAATTCTTTATCCTGCGTATCACGGAATACTCCAGAAGGAGTAAATGTATTTACACGAATTCCTTGTTTACCCCAATAAGTTGCACAATAGCGGGTTAAATTATATACGCCACTTTTTGCAGCTGAATAAGCAACAGGCTTAATAAACGCTACACCAGTCTTTTCTTTTTTATATGCATAAATATCCTGTATAGGACTTACCATACCATAAATAGAACCAATATTAATAATTGATCCGCCCTTATGTGCCAATACCATTCGTTTACCAACAGCCTGCGTCATCAGGAATGTTCCTACCAGATTAACATCAACGACCTCTCTGAATATCTCTTCAGGGAAATCTTCAAATGGTCCTGATACTTCTGGAGGAGCACTTGGCTGAGTATCAATGCCTGCATTGTTTACCAATACGTCTGGGATACCAAATTTCTTTTCCAGTATATCAAGAAAAGCATTGATATCACTTTTTTTCTGAATATCAAGTGCATGTGCATACACACGATCACTGGTAGCTATTTCTTTACCCAAAACACTTTCTACACGCTCAGGAGATACCTTACGAGCAACAACAGCAACTTTTGAACCACGCTTATAAAACTCTTTTACCAGTTCTGCTCCAATCTGTCCAAGGCCACCAGTAACAATGACAACCTTATCCGATACATCAAATAAAGGATCTTTCATCTTTCTATTTCCTCTCTATTTTTCTATTAGATACTTCCGTAAGAAGTGAGTTCTTTATAATTAAGTTCCAGTCCCAAACCTGGTTTATCAGGGATAGTCATGATACCATTATGAGGAATTGGTGCATCAATGAATGTACGTTCTATCAATTCATTAAACATAAACAGGTTTTCAAGATAGGCACCATTAGAATACGCTGCAACGATATGAGAATGAATAACATCAAAACCATGTGGTGCATACGGAATATTATATGCCTGTGCAAATGCAACCATTTTACGACCTTCGGTAAAACCACCACATCGTGTGATATCTGACTGTAAATAATCAATACAACCGTTAGCAATCAAATCCCGAGCACCAAATTTGGTATATTCATGCTCACCAGAAGCACAGGGCAAAATACCTGCAGCTCTAAATCGAGCCAAACCTGGTAAATCATCTGCAAATACAGGCTCCTCAAAGAATGTTATGTTACAATCGCGCAATTGATAGGCAAGACGTAAAGCAACAGCAGATGAAAAAGCATTATTTGCATCAAGCATAATACCAATATCTGGACCAACTGCATCAGCAACAGCCTTTACACGTCGAGCATCTTCATTAGGATTTTTACCACCATCAACACCAATCTTAATCTTAACTACTTTAAAGCCAGCCTTAACCATTGTTTTTACTTCATCAATAAGCTGCTGAGTTGTATATGAAGTCCAACCACCGGTAGCATAACACTGTACTTGATTACGATTACCACCAAGCATTTTATATATAGGCATATCAACCAACTTACCTTTGATATCCCATAGAGCAACATCAAGTGCACTTAATGCACAAAAAGCCAATCCTTTGCGTCCAACGCCACGCATATACGCTACCAGGTCATCATAGATTGCTTCTGTCTCAAATGGATTTCTTCCAATCAATTTAGGACCAAGAGATTTAAGAATAAAAGTAGCAATTGCCTCGCCTCCTACTTCATGATACGTAGTAGCAATGCCATGTACTCCTGCATCAGTCTTAACATCAACAACTACATATCCAATAGTCTCAACTTTACGAGTAGAGTCAGCAAAAGTACCCTTTTGATGAGTTTCAATCAAATACGTATCGATTCCAGTAATTTTTACATTTTTCATACCAACAGCACCTCTTTATTATCTATCTATAAAATCTATCTCACTAAAAGGATTATCAACATATCAGCCCTTAACAGCTCCAGCGGTAAGACCTGCAACCAACCGTTTCTGAGCAAAGAAGAACATAACACAAACAGGTATAATCGTAATGATTCCTCCTGCAGTCAATAAATCCCATTGTACTCCTAACTGCCCGATCAAGTTTTTTAAGGCTACAGGAATCGTTCTTGTAGCAACATTAGTAAACAACATGGCAAACGTATACTCATTCCATGCGTTCATAAATATGTATACACCAGTTGCTACCAAACAAGGAGCAAGAATAGGCAGTACAATCTTCATAAAAGTTTGTCGTCTGTTACAGCCATCAATCATTGCAGCTTCTTCCAATGATGTAGGCAGATCATTTAAAAAACCGTTTAACAACCAGACCGAAAAAGGAATCGTAAACGTTGTATACGAAAGCACGAGAGATGTATGAGTATGCAATAATCCCAACTTACGCATAATCGTATATAAAGGAATCAACAACAAAACAGTCGGAAACATATTGTTACATAAGAACATACTCATCATAATACGTCTTCCGACAAACAGATAACGAGAAAATGCATAAGCGGCCAATGTTGACACGGATAAAGAAACCAACGTGGTACACAAAGCGACAATCAAACTATTTTTCATAGCAGCAAAAAAATTGACCGTCGTGGTAAACAGTTTTACATAGGCATCAAACTGAATATGTTTTGGCCAATACGTCACTGCACCGTATAATTCTTGATCCGGTTTTAAGGACGTTATGAGAGTCCAATAAAAGGGGAATAAAATAAATACTAATAAAACCAATAAAGGAAGGTAGAGTGTTACCACCTTTTTTCCCGGGAATCGTGATTCTATCATCATATTATTTACCCTCCTTAAACGTAGATCGAATATAAGGAACGGCTACAAGGGACAATAAAATAGCCAAAGCAATGGCCATGGTAGAAGCATACCCTAAATTAAGTGCATTTCCTTTATTATAGATATACACACTCAACGTTTGTGTTGCATAAGCAGGACCACCTTCTGTCATATTAAAAATAACATCAACAGAGTTAGCGACCCAAATAACACGTAGCAATAGAGTTACACTCAACGTATTCCGTATCGTGGGAATTGTCACATAAAATAATTGCTTTAATTTACTTGCACCATCAATTTCAGCAGCCTCATACAGCTCCTGAGGAACCTGTTGCAATCCTGCTAAAATCATCAGAGCAAAAAAAGGAATTCCCTGCCATATAATCGTAACTATGACACAAGGAAAAGCAGTACCAGTTTGTGATAAAAACGCAATCTTATCATCGATAATATGTAACTTTAATAACAAATCATTAAGTACACCAAAGTTACCATCAAAAATCCACCGCCACATCAATCCTATCAATACACCTGGTGTAACCCAAGGAATCATACTGACAGATCGTACAACACCGCGGCCAATAAAATATGTATTTAATAATTCTGCAAGACAAAATCCAAAAAAGAACTGTAAACCAACACCAAATGTAACCCAACAAATAGTTTTAAATAGAGCCTTCCAAAACAAAACGTCTTTGAGCATGAGAAGATAATTACCTAGCCCGACAAAGCCTATTTCTTTAGGACGGCGTAAATCATAATTCTGAAAACTCATAAGTATCGCATTAATAACTGGTATAAATACGACAAGCAATACAACCAATACTGCAGGGGCAACGAGCATATAGGGTATATATTTTTGTTTTGTTTGTAGATAATTCATAATTCTTTTTTGTACAAATAGTTTCTTAATCTGAGAACCTCCTGTTGGAAGTTCTCAGATTCCTTCAGTTTTACGTATTAGCGATACAAACCTTTCTGCAAAATCTCCATACACTCTTTTGCAGAAATTTTACCAGTGAGAGCTTGTGATACCGTATTTGGCCACAATGAAGAGTTAAATTCTGTTGTTGTATCCAATATTGGAAGAATACCTGCAAAACTTTCGCCATCCAAAGAAGCTTTCATAAAACGATTGTTCTGGAAGTAAGCACCAGCACCAACAGTTTTGCTTACAGGAATATTGCCAGTACCTTCACACCACATTTTTTGACCTTCGCCAGCAGCAAGATAAGCAACCCACTCAAAAGCAGCATCAGGGTTTTTACATGATTTGAAAATAGCAGTTTCGGTATCACCCATACTTGTCCAACGTCCCTTACCAGCCGGGAACGGGAAAGCTGATACATCATCACCAAAGGTCTTTTCCATATCTGCAGATGAACCAGTATGGTGAATAGTCATAGCTGTCAAACCTGATTTGAAGTTAGCAATAATTTCACTAAATCCATCACTTGGGGCAGTTGAAGGAGCATATCCTTGTTTGTAAATATTTACAAAGTCTTCCATACCTTTAATAGCTTCTGCACTATCAAGTTTTTTGAAAGATCCACCATATGCATGAACAAAGCAGCCCCAAGGTTCCTGGCCACCTTTACTACCACGGAGCCCCCAACCATATATATCAGTCTTACCATCGCCATTGGTATCCATCGTACATTTCTTTACTGCCTCAAGGAACTCTTCATATGTTTTTGGAACTGTAATACCAGCTTTTTTGAAATATGAAGGACGATAGTATACGTATAATACCTGGATGTTCCATGGCATAACAAACATCTTGGTATCATCTCCACCAGCTTCTCTCATTGTTTTATAGATATTGGCATCGATATCATCTTTTTTTGACCATTTAGCAACATACGGGGTCAAATCAAGCAGCAAATCATTATTTACAAATAAAGGAGTAGATGTCAGTTTCCATGTAGCAACATCAATGTCGCCACCGCCCATAGAAGCATTAAAAAGGTTTTCTGCAAAAGCACCACCATCCCAAGGAGATTCTTCTCCAACAACGGTAATACCCTTTCCATTTTCTGCATTAAACTTTGCAATAATATCCTGCATCAGCTGAGAGTACTGCGTATTATCAGCCCAATAGCGAAATTTGATTGTTGCACCTTTATCAGCAGCATCCTTTTTTCCACCTGCAAATGCAACAGCACCAGCAGCAATCAGTGCCATTACACCCAACAATACTTTTTTCATATTTCCTCCTATGCAACGGTTTGTAGTATTGTCTGACAATCTGTCAATCCTACAAAAGTATAACACAGTTTTGCTACCTGTCAACAAAAAAAAGGCTTAAGAAAAAAAAGATTGACAGATAGAAAAATGTACAGTAGTCTGATGTCTGACAATATGAAAGCTATAACTCGTGTATCAGTTACTACTCAAATAGTCGATTCAATTAAAGAATCCATAGAAAATGGACAATTCCCCGTTGGCGAAAAACTTCCTGCAGAGCTTGCCCTTTGTGAGATTATGCATGTCAGCCGATCATCAGTGAGAGAAGCATTATACCAACTCCAAGCAGAAGGATATGTCGAACTCAAGGCTGGCAAAGGTGCCTTTGTACGGAGCTCTAAGCCATACGACAGTTATGATGCTATCCGACAATGGTTTGTCTCAAACGCTCCAAACCTTGAAGATTACACCGAGATCCGTCTGGCAATAGGACCTTTAGCAGCTTCGTTGGCATGTGAACGCGGTACTGCTAAAGAACTACAACAACTGGAGCATATTCACGAGCAATTTGTCGCAGCAAATAGTAAAAATGATGTACCACTCTTAGCACAATTAGATGAACAGTTTCATACTCAGATATTGATCATGAGTCACAACACACTGTTACAAAAACTCAGTGAATTGCTACTCAAAGAATTAAAACAATACCGTATGATGTCCATCAAAGCAAAAAAGAATTCAGACAACACCGTAGATGAACACGTCCAAATACTGGTAGCCATCAAAAAGAGAGATAAACTGGAAGCTCAAAAAGCGATGTTATTCCACTTAAACAAAGCACGCGATGGTATCAGTTCATTTGTAACAGGTAAAAAAGTAGGAGATGAGCATGACCATACAGAATCTTGATCACATCCAAATCGTAGTAAAAGATCTCCAAAAAAGTATTCAATTTTATAAAGACGTAATGCAATTTAAACAAGAAGAGACCGTCGATTGCGGTAACCATATTTTAAGATATTTCAGGATTCCGTCTGGACAGCGTATTGAATTAAATGAATATCTGTACGATGTCGATGATCACACTGGAAAATTAAACGATCGGGGCGCCTATCGCCATTGTTGTTTTTCAGTTACTGATATCAAAGCATGGGAAAAACATATCACCGATGCAGGCTATACATTCCATATTCCCGTCCATTATGACGAAGCAAACGGTGTCGATAGTGGCCTCTTTTTAGATCCTAACGGCGTCGAAATCGAACTAATTGAGTATAAAAACACCTCGAAAACTTCTGTATAAAAAAAGCCCGCCCAAAGCTGTACTAACGAAGTCCTTTCTGTAAATTCAGTAGGCTGTGGTAAAAAGTTCTACAAATCTTTCATACTGAGTTTTTGTTTCTTCAGTATTATCTTTTTTTACGACACGATTAACGAACTCTAAATAGGACTCTATTGCTTCGTTGTTAAAAATTGTTTTCATAATAAAGGTTTCCTCCATACAATTAAACTCTTTATCTCAAATCTTTGTTGAATAATACTCCAGTACCTTTCGTGCAAAGAGATATGCATTTTTGATATCAGTATAGTTTCCAAAATACTGCTTGCGGAGCACCATACGACCATCAAAAAAATCTTTGATTTCTTGCAGTGTTATTTCCTTGATTTTAGAGGAAGAAATCAGTCTGGTATAAACCGAAAGCATAACTGCAAAATCGTTTAGCAGCGGTACTTTCATGCACGTGGAAATAGTCCCGTTACCGATACCGATGTTACCGCTTAAAAGCTCAAAATTTATTTCCAAGTCAGTCTTAAACCCTTGTACAGTTCTAAAAGAAGAAAGCATACATTTATTGTGCGCACAGGCATTGCGGATACGACGCACAGAGTCAAAATGCTTGGTATATTCGCACTGCATGTGCATAAAGTCATAGTAAAATGCATAAAAGCTGATAAAATCGCCAAAGTTGATCATCTCGACAAAACTCCATACCGATGGCGATACCACGTACTTATCAAACGAATTATCACCATAACAAGACAGCCTGCCATACTGTGAAATATAGTCTCTGATACTCCCATGACTTTCAAGAAATGCCTCGACCACTTCGTAGCCGTCGTCCGCAGGATTGTTCTGACAGTCGTTGACCAGCTTTACCTTTAGATAGTGCTCAAGGTCAATGGTCATCTTTAAAAGCATCTTTCTGAGGAACATATCAATGGTAGACAGCTCGACAAGATGTCCAAAATCAAGACCTATGTATTTGCCGCTTTTAGTCTGCTCGGTACAGGTCGAGCAATACTGCTTGAGCCTAAAAAAGAAGTTATTCTTCTCAAGGAACACCTTTGCTCTTTCTTCGTCCATCAGGGTAAACGTGATGCCGAGGGTATTTTTGCAGTAATCGATAATCTCTGGTACGGTGAGCTTAGGGGATTTTGTACTGATGGCTGTTTCTTTTTTGGACATGATGGACTCCTAAAGTACATAAAACAATTATAATTCGAATTTAGTTCATCCAATTTTCTCCAGTTTCTTTTTATCTGCATTTTTTCCTGCATTGTGAATATTAAAAGAACCTATTTTTATACTCATCGTGGCTCCTCAATTTGTTTCACTGATTCCGATTCTATTATTTTTGATTTTAAATTCTGCTTTATTTTTTCTTTTATAGAATCAGGAAGCTCTGAGTTAATATTATTTGTATAATCCTTTGCAGAATTGAGTTTTGATTTTTCTTCTGCAATATCATTACAAGCATCTATAAAATCAGTTTGCTCTACTACATTTTTACAATTCATAGCAGCTTTGATACAAGCTTTTACAACTGCATTACGAATTTCTCTTCCTACAAATTCATATTTTTCTGCTAACTCATTAATATTTACATCATTTGATAATGGAATATTCAATTTATGAGATTTTCCATCATCAAGCGGTTTAATATGAACATTCCAAATCAATTTTCGCTGTTCAACATCAGGTAATTTAAACTCAACACTAATTAATCTAGTTAAAAAAGCTTTATCATAGTTTATAACCAGATTGGTTGCAAAAATAACTATACCATGAAATTGTTCAAGACAAATTAATATTTGACTGCGCATTGAATTTATAGCTTGCTCAGAACCTTGAGTAACATTTGTTAGCCTTTTTGATAACAATGAATCAGCCTCATCAAAAAATAAGATTGCATCATTGTTTTGAGCAGCGAGAAATATTGCCTTTACCATTTTTGGACCTTCGCCATGGTATTTACTTTCAACATCTGCATAACTTACTTTTAAGATTTTTTTCCCAAGTTTTTGTGCAACAGCTTCTGCAGCCATCGTTTTTCCTGTCCCTGAAGGACCATAAAAACTCAAACAAGAAGAAGGATTTGGCTGTATTTCATATAACCCCCATTCTTCGAAAACCTTTTGTTCATACAAGACTATTGCTAAAGATTCTTCTATTTTGTTTCTGGTTTCTTCTGAAAGTATTACTCTATCAAATGAATATAATGGTTCTTCAGGAATAAATTGTTTAGATTTGTTTTCATAATCATATTCATCAGCAGGGGTTTTAGAAGGGGTAATGTTTTTATCTTTTCTTTCACTCATACGTTCTTGATAAACCCCTACTCTCGTTTGTAGATTTTCTTTAGAAAAACCTTTATGTATTTTTTCAATAATATTTACAACTTCATCCTTAAATTTTACTAACAATTTTCCTGCATTCTGACCTAAATCATCACTAATAATAGATATA
>JAILIC010000155.1 GCA_024695475.1 Treponema sp. | reverse complement strand
CTCACCACAGGCTCGCAGACGTAATCCAAATGGCAACTTATACATAACAAACCAAATAGCAACCATAATAATAACTGCAATCCAGAATGTCGGATAAATACCAAAAATACCTGATTTCATTCCCATCTTAAAGGGTGTGGTACGATCAGCTGCAAACAAAATCTGAGAAAAGAAGATTGTGATACCACTTGCCAACAAGTTAATACCAGTACCAGAAATAGTCTGATCAGCATTAAGCGATATTGCAGCATAAGCATGAATAAGAGAAAAAATCATACCAAAAAATGCTCCAATAAGCAGAGCAATCCACTCTGATCCAGGAACTGTAGACTCCATGAGAACATGTGCTGCAGCAGCTGAAAAAGCACCAATACCCATCAATCCTTCAAGAGCAATGTTTGTAACACCGCTACGTTCTGCAACCATACCACCAGCAGCGGTAATGAGAATTGGGGAAACAATCATCAAAACAGAAGGTATTAAACCAAGAATCAAATTCATTTTGCACCTCCTTTTTCAGCCTTTCTTTTTGCGTTCCATGATATAAAAATACGCATACCAGTTTTAAGGGAAATAAAGACTACAACTAAACCTTGAATAATAAAGGTTATTTCCTTTGGAATATTGTTGGACTGCATAATTGGTTGTGCTGCTTGTAACATACCAAAAAGCAAACCAGCAACCAAAATACCTAAGGCTTTATTGTTACCGACCAAGGCAACAGCGATACCTGTAAAACCGTAGTTGTCCTGACCTGAAATAAGACGACCATATTTAAATGATCCTAATGCTACCACGCTGCCACCCAATCCTGCATAGGCACCAGAAATAGCCATAGAAATTGCAATACTAGCAATAACAGGGATACCAGCGGCTTTTGCAGCATGCTTATTAAAACCTGTAGCACGCAAACCAAAACCGACATTTGTTTTTTCCATGATAAACCAGTAAATAATAACTGCAATCAACATGATAAAAAAGCCAGCATTGAGCATTGAATTATTAGTCAACTTAGAAAGAAATGAAACTTTTAAAGTTGCGGTTTCAGGGAAGTTAACAGTCTTAAAGGTATTTGTTCCAGGAATTGCCATGGTAATAATACGAGAAAGATACAAAGCTGTATGGTTTAACATGATAGTAGCAACAACTTCTGATACTTCATACTTTGCTTTTAAGAAACCTACTACACCACCCCAAATCGCACCGGCCATAGTACCCAATGCAACTGCTAAAAAGACATGAATAACAGGTATAGGCGGAAAAGTAAGCGCAACCAACTGCGCAACAGTCATACCAATAATGTACTGACCTTCACCACCAATATTGAACAAACCGGTACGAGAGGCAAAAGCCATACAAATACCACACAACACAAATGGAACTGAATAGTTAAGCCATTCCCCGACATAACGGATATTCCATTTACCATTGTTCATATTATATCCAGTAGTAACCTGTACTAAGGATTTATAGATACCAGCAGGATTTCGTCCTACGATAATTACCAATAAGGTAGCAATTAAAAATCCTAATAAAACAACAAGTACAGATACTGCACCGTCTGATTTTAATAACAGAGAGGAAAAGGATTTCTTATCTTTTGATATACTATCACTCATTATTTTGACTCTCCTTCTGCTTTATCTTTTGATCCAGCCATCATAATACCAATTTCACGCTCTGTTACTTCTCCTGCATTATGGATACCAACGATGGCACCCTGAGAAATAGTAGCAATACGATCACAAAGATTCATAATTTCATCAAGCTCAAACGAAATAAGTAATATTGCACGACCATTATCGCGTTCCTGCAATATTCGTTTTCTGATATATTCAATGGCACCAACATCAAGACCGCGGGTTGGCTGTGCAATGACAATAACATCACCTGCCATATCAACTTCGCGAGCTATGATTACTTTTTGCTGGTTACCGCCAGACATAGAACCTGCTGTTGTGTCAGCTCCCTGTCCAGCACGAATATCAAATGCACCAATCAAATCGGTTGCCTTTTTCTTCATTTCATCCATAACAAGTACACAACCGTTCTTTGTATATGGACTCTTATAGTAACTCTTTAATGCAACGTTTTCGGCAACAGTAAACTCTTTTACCAAACCATATTTATGACGATCTTCTGGAATATGTCCAAGTCCAGCTTCGATACGCTGACGGATCGTATAATTAGAAATATCAACATCGTTTAATGTAATTGAGCCTGATACCAGAGGTTCCAAACCAGTGATTCCATATAGCAACTCTGACTGTCCATTACCATCAACACCAGCAATACCAACAATTTCACCAGCATGAATTTCCAATGAAAGATTACGAACTGCAAGTTGATTACGACTATTTTTTACGGATATATTATCAAGCTTTAATACGGTTTTACCAATCTTTGGGGGATTTTTTTCAATTTCAAATTTTACGACACGACCAACCATCATTTCTGCCAGTTGTTCTTCTGTGACATCTGCAACATTAACTGTACCAATAACTTTACCACGACGTAAAACAGTACAACGCTCAGCTACAGCTTTAATTTCTTTTAATTTATGGGTTATTATAATAATTGTCTTTCCTCGTTCCTTGAGAAGACGAATAGTTTGCATTAAATCATCGATTTCTTGAGGAGTCAAAACTGCTGTAGGCTCATCAAAAATAATAATATCAGCATCTCTATATAATACTTTTAGAATTTCAACACGTTGCTGCATACCAACGGTGATGTCTTCTATTTTATCATTCAAATTAACATTAAGACCAAATGTCTTTGAAAGTTCCGCAACTTTCTTTTCTGCAGTCTTTAAGTCAAGCATACCAAAACGATTAGTACTTTCCATACCAAGAACAATATTTTCGACTACAGTATAATTATGGACCAACTTAAAATGTTGATGAACCATACCAATACCCAGAGCAGTGGCCGCATTTGGATCTTTGATCTTAACTTCTTTTCCACGGATTTTAATTATGCCACTGTCAGCATCATATGAACCGAACAAAATTGACATGAGTGTTGATTTACCAGCACCGTTTTCACCAAGAAGTGCCAATACCTCATTTTCTCGAACGGTTAAATCAACATGATCATTTGCTACTACACCAGGAAACGCCTTAGTAATGCCTACCATTTCTATGATATTCGGTCTTGTATCACTAGAATCCATAGGTTACTCCCCCTTATTATATAAAAAACGCCTGTGTCAAGACAGCACTCAGGTTGCCTTGACCAGACGTATTGAGAAAAGTTCTTACAAAAAATTAGTTATCTTTTGCACTTAAACCAGCAGGAACTTTACCAGCGGCCAATGCATCCTTGTATGTAGGAATAACTTTAATCTTACCACTTACAATATCAGATTCAATTGTCTTAAGTTGCTTTACAACAGATTCTTTCAATTCTGGATTTGATGTAGCATATCCAACACCAGCATCCTTGAGAGAAAGGCTTACAACACCACCCTTGAAGCTACCATCAGCAACAGCTTTAAGTGCATAACCAGTTGCTGATTCAACACGCTTAATCATTGAAGTCAATACTGAAGATTTTGTTCCTTCATAGATACCATCAGAATACTGGTCTGAGTCTACACCAATAGCCCATACGTTCTTTCCAGCCATGCGATATTCTTTTGCCTGTGAGATTGTACCGTTACCTGTACCACCTGCTGCAGAGAAGATTGCATATACACCACTGTCATACCAGTTCTTTGCCTGTGTCTTAGCCAAATCAGGTTTACCCCAGTCGTTAGCATAGTAATCAACAACATCAGCATTTGGAAGGATATATTTCAGACCCTGGATATATCCAACTTCAAATTTGGTAATTGTTGCACCAGGAACACCACCGATAAATCCAAATTTTGGATTAGCAATTTTTTCTTCTTTTGCCTGAAGTGCTACAGCAGCACCAACCAAGAAAGAGCCCTGATCTTCGGTGAATACGAAGTTCATAACATTTGGTAATGTAACATAATCAACATCAACAATCATGAACTTCTGATCTGGATACAACTGAGCAACTTCGCTAAGAGCATCAGCAAATGTAAAACCTGTTACAACAATAAGATCTGGAGTATCATCGGCGATTTGCTTCAAAACAGGAATATACATATCCTGTGTCTGACAAGCGATAACTTCGTACAATGAACCACGGTTTTTCTGATTCTCCCAAGTATCTCCATAGAAAGAAAGAATACCTCTCCATGCAGCAGCATTGAAAGACTTATCATCAACACCAGTAGCATCAGTTACCAATCTGATTGTAGGACGATTGTCTGCAGAAGCTGAACCTGCATCCTTTGCACCACCTGCAAAGACAACACTTGCAATCCCAAGCAAAGATAGAGTAAGCAATAATAGTTTTTTCACAATTTCCTCCATGAAAAAAACAATATTTAAATAATACACTTATATTATACTAAATTTGGATAAAAGTACAATAAAAATATCATTTAGAAATCATGAATTATCTTACTTGCTTAATCCTTGTTTATGATCTGCATCCATCTTTTCTTTCCAGACCATAGCTTTTTTCTTAATTTCTTCACCCTCATCTACTTTGCCCATAGCAACAGCAAGACGTCGTTGCGCCAACAAGAAGTTTATTGCCATTCGAATATCATCAATACGACGAGTAGATAATTCGTAACGATCACGATATGCAGCAGCAGATTTTTGCAACAACGTATTAATCAAACGCAAATAATACACGGTATTATCATAATCAGCAGATCGAGGATCAAAAAAATCTTTTATTGCTTTTTTCATATCAAGCATGTTTTTTGCGACAACAATAAAACGACCTTCGAGCTCGACAAAAGACCATTTCCACTTACTATTATCACCGAAGGCATCAATAAGCATCTGGATAGCAAGTCCTAATTTTCGTGTATGATAATAGCGTTTATCTAAAGGGGTATTTGCAATTTGTAAAACTTTATCTTCGATTTCGCCATAGGGAACATCAACTATATTTGTAACAATTTCTTCCAAATAGATAATAGCTTTATATAATGCCTTGCGAGCATCATTTAAAGCATCATTGTTTTTTACCTGTAAGATTCTCAGTGATAATGAATTCATCATCATATACAGGGTGGCTACATAAATCATCTCATCACTGAGCAGCAACTTTTTATAAGCGACTCCTGCCGTGTCTTTTTCAATCAGTTCCAATAAACTCTTTTCTTTTTCCAATGATTTTTTAACAAGCTCAGCATATGGCAGTATACGCTTAGCATATAACTCCCTTACTTCTGCTGTTATCTTAGCCATATCAAGTTCTCCTAATGAATTCTTTGCAACATAGAACGGGCATGTTCCAAAGATTGCTCATCAGAAGTATCACCAGCAAGCATACGAGCAATTTCGACAACCCGTTTTTCCCCATCAATAGAAAAGACATTCGTTTTCATAACACCATTTTCGATTTTCTTTTCTACTTTCACTTGATTATCGGCATAAACTGCAATACTTGCCAGATGTGTAATACATAAAATTTGACTATTTTCAGAAAGTTTTCGCATATGGCTACCAACAGCAACGGCTATTTCACCACCAATACCAGTATCAATCTCATCAAATATCAGTGTAGAAACAGGATCTGTCTTAGCAAAAACAGTTTTTAAGGCAAGCATAACTCTTGATAACTCACCACCAGAAGCAATTTTTGCCAAAGGTAACAAAGGAGCTCCTGGATTGGCACTTATCAAAAACTCTATATCATCCATTCCGTATAAGCCGCATTTTTGAACAACTTCTGTTCCAGGTTTATCCGCAATATGAACAGAAAAACGTGTATTAGGCATACCTAAAACTGACAATACCGCTTCAATTTCTTTGGACATTTTTCGAGCAGCTTCCTGACGCTTTGCAGATAAAGCCTTTGCCGCTGCATAGACTTTTCGGTCCAATTCTTCACACTCTGTTTTTAAGGCCTCTTTTCCTTCTTCTGAAAAGTCAAGTGAAACCAGTTCTTCTTTTGCTTTATCACCATATGCAATAACTTCATCAATAGACGAGGCAGGAGTTGCCGCATATTTCTTTTTTAGGTTATATAGGACAGATAATCTATCCTGCACTTCTGTAAGTCGCTCAGGATCAAAAACAAGAGAATGAAAATAACTTCTAAACTCTTCTGAAATATCTGAGAGTTCATAAAATGCGCTATCAAGACGACTCTGCAAGGACTCTAGGTTTTTATCCATTTGAGAAGCATGACTAACAGGTGTTCTCATCTTTTTTAACAATGAAATAACACCTTCGGCTTCACCACTAGCATCAAACAAAGCGGTAATTTCTTCGATATCGGCATACAACTTTTCAAAAGAAGAAAGCCTGGCTTCTTCTTCTTCCAAACGCACATCTTCACCAGATTGCAATTTTGCTGATTCAATTTCCTGCACAGCAAACGTGAGCATATCAATCTGGCGCTGCAAATCTGCCTGATTAGAATTAAACTCTGCCAGCTTTTTTCGTTTTTCAACCAGTTCAACAAACAATCCAGAATAATCGGCAACCGTAGACTGTAAACCAGCCCAATTATCCAAAAATACACGATGTTCTGGAACTTTCATCAAAGACTGATGTTCATGTTGACCATGTATATCAATTAAAAAAGAAGAGAACGTTGCTAAATCAGCTCGCGTTACCGCAACATCTTGTATCCAAGCTGCACTCTTACCAGTAGATCGAATATATCTGCGTAATAATACCCGATCGTTATCCAATTCTATGCCATGATCTACGAGCCATTGAGAAATCTCAGCCGTTAATTCAGATGGAGGAATAACAAACGAAGCACTAACAGAAGCCTCTGTCGTACCAGCACGAATTTGTTCAACACCGGCCTTTCCCCCTAAAACAAAAGAAAGCGCACCTATTAATATAGATTTACCGGCACCAGTCTCACCAGACAAAACGGTAAAACCACTATTAAACTCCAATGACACAAAATCGATAAGAGCAAAATTTTTTATATCAAGCTGTTCAAGCATGAGCCCCTCCTGCCCAATTGAACTTAGATCTGAGAGCAGCATAAAAATTTTCTACACTGCAACCAACCAACATCACCTTATGAGGAGCCCTTGTTATGACAACCTTATCACCGGTAGTAATTTCAACAGACTTTTGTCCATCAGCAACAACCTTTGCAGAATTAAATCGGAAAGGAAGAATATTGATTTGTAACTCTCCCTCGGGATTAAATACCAATGGACGGCTAGACAAAGAAAAAGAATTAAGTGGTGTCAACAAAAAAGCATCCAACTCAGGATCCACGATAGGACCACCTGCTGAAACTGAATACGCAGTCGAGCCTGTTGCTGTAGCGACAATCAACCCATCAGCCTTATAATGCCCCATAAAAGCATGATTATACACAACTTCCAGTGACAAAGGTTGTGCTCCTCCAGGTGCTGTAATAAGGACTTCATTTAAACAAGTCGATGTAAAAATATCATTACCGGCGTGAGAGACAACCACATGAAGCATATTACGTTCAACAGTCTCAATTTCACCACTCAAAAAGTGCAACAAAGATTTTTGCCAGTTATTTCGCTGAACACTTGCAATAAAGCCAAACTCCCCGAGATTGACTGGGAAAACTGGTATTTGGCGAGGCGCACAACCTCTTGCCGCATACAAAACAGTACCATCTCCTCCCAAGGTGATGGCAAAATCATATCCTTCAAAAATATCTTCAGCAGAATATTGATCGATTTGTTTACAATCAGCTGCAATAGACTGTTCGCGTAAAAAAACAGCAATTTCATTTCCTAATACCGTAGCATCAGGCTTATGAATATTTTCAACAATCAGACATTTTTTCATAAGTCCCCTTTACGGCAACGTTACAAGAACCTTGGCTATTTTTGCCGCTTGAGCCTTTCCAAGACGAGGATATAAAGGGAACAAAACGCAACGCAACTTAAGAGAGCGAGCCTTTTTACAATTCTGCAATAAATCATCAGACAACAAAGAAACCACAGACTCTTCATAGGCAGGGCGAATTTCTATTTCTTTGCGAGCAGTATATGCTTTTGCATCTTTAAAATTACCCGCAAGAATAACAGGAAAAGACCAAATTGTAGAGCCACTACCTGTTCCACGAATATATGTTTTATTTCTTCCTGATAATAAGGAACGCTGATATATATCAAATAACTCTTTGCGAATTTCTTCGTTTCGCCGATACTCTTTAATCTGAATCCATGCCAACGAGCTATTAATATCAGGCAACAATTCAGTATTCAGCAATTCATCGACATACTTTTTAAGGACTGTCCATTCACGTCGACCATATGCCATCAATATAGCACCGCCACCGCCAGTAATAATATCATGTTCTTCTAAGCCCATGATAGTGAATTGACCAAAGGTACCTGCTTTACGCCCATCAGCATTTTCTTGAGGAGCCTCTGTTTCTTTTGATTCTTCACTTACAACACTCGACGAACCATAAACAGCGCCTGCACTTTGAGAAATATCTTCAATAACGGGCACTCCCAAGGCAACAAGCCCGTCCATATCGGGGAGAACCCCCATGGTCTCATGAAGAAGCAATAATCGACCGCCGTTCTTCATTCCTTCTGAAACAATCTCTGGAGTAACAAGTCCTGTTGCTTCATCTATATCAAGAATGAGAGGAACATAGCCAAGTTCTTGAATCGTAACGTAATGCCAATAGGGAGCTAATGCAGAAATCATAACTGCACTACCCGCTGGTAAATCACTTGCTTTTAATGCATAACGAAGGGCTAAAGCAGGGCTGCGTAATGCGACAGCCCCTGTACAAGAAAAAAAGTCTTTTATACTCTGTATTAAACGACCATTCAGTTCACCAGGACCGATTTTTTCATCAACCATACATGTCAACACCGCATCCATTTCTTTTCTGCGGATAGTTGAGCTGAAAGTCTGAATCATTTTTTACCTATATTGTTCTAAAAATTTAACTTGCAGGATCAATAATCTTACGCAGTTCATTTGAATCGAACAGACGATTAATGTCGAGCATAATTATATATCCATTTTCACGGCGAATAACACCACGAATATATTCTGTACCAATACCACTTAACATCTGAGGAGGTGCTTTTATATCAGCCGTATCGACAGCGACTACACGTGCAATCCTATCAATAATAATACCAACATTATTTCCCTGAATGTTAAGGATAATAAATCCACCCTCAAAGTCAGCTTCACCATCTTGTGTTACCAGCTTCTTAAGTCTAAACCTTTTATGAAGATTAATAATAGGGATTATTTCACGTCGAAGATTAAAAATACCTTCAACATAATATGGAGCATTCGGGATAGGACGTACTTCTTGTATTTTTACAATTTCTTTAACGTCCATTATATCAACACCGTACAATTCTTCTCCAAGTTGAAAAGTAACTAATTGAAACTGAGAATCGCCAACAGCCATATTTCCTCCGTACAAAAATCTTCTTCCAGTTTCTATAAGGATACAACGAAATTCGACATTGTGCAAGCAATAATGTCTCAAAGTTTAATTTCATCTGTAAATCATTGTAATTATTGCGCAACAAACAGTGTCACCACAACAACTTTTTGTATTCCTATAGTTTTTAGTAAAGATGCACACGACTCTATTGTTGCTCCTGTCGTCATTACATCATCTATTAAGACTACCTGCTCCGGCCATTTTTTCTTTATTTTCCATCTTTGCATCTGTTTAGCATCAATTGCGAACATATTTTCTGAGTGCAAGCGCATAACTCGCGTAAGATGTTTTTGCTGTATCACAGATATTCGTTTCAAGATTGGAAAAACTTGATACTTCCATTTTTTATGTAAAAGAGTACATACATCTACTATTTGATCCCACCCTTCTTTTCGTATTTTTCCAGGACGAGGCGGAACTGGCACAATATACTCAAAAGTTCCAACACCATGATCCTCAAGCATAGTTAGTGCCTTTTGAATATACTCTACAAAAAAGAAAACAAGCCTCCGCTGTTTTTTGATTTTCCACTCAAAAAGTAAATGCTTATTCCATAGTTCATAAGGGAATAATGGAAATACATAATCGGCATGTTGCACAACTCGTTGCCGTCTACAAAACATGCACACATCTTTTTCCGAAACCAACTGTCGCCCACAATACATGCAGCGATTTTCAAATGACAGGCTTAGTTTCTGCAGCATTTCTTTGTCACAAAATGAACATATAAGAAATGATGAATGCCTACCACATATAACGCAATTTGGCTCTTTAGAAATAACAGCAAATACTGCATCTACAATTTTTTCTTGTTTTATCACATACTATAATACAAAAAAAAGTATAAAAACAGGACATTTTATCTGCTCGAAAGAGCTTTTTTCCACCGAGAAATATGTTGCAATGCCATTAATGGAGTCACATTATCAATATCGAGAGACAGGATCTCATCAAGGATAATTTCTTCATCACTAAACAATCCAGGAACAGAGGTTTCAGGAACAGCTTGTTCAGAAGCAGGAATTCCAGTTAAAACAGGTTTATCACTTACAAGGCTCTGGATATGTACCAAAATCTCCGATGCACGATCGAGAACACTACGAGGCACACCTGCTAACTGAGCGACATGAATACCATACGAATTTTCAGAAGCACCCTGCTTTATTTTACGTAAAAAAATGACAGAACCTTCACTCTCCAGAACATCCATGCAAAGCAAACCAAGATGAGGATGCTCCATACGTGTAAGTTCATGATAATGTGTTGCAAACAAAGTTTTGCAACGTATTGTATTTAATAAATATTCAGATACAGCCCAAGCAATTGACAAGCCATCTTCGGTAGAAGTTCCCCTACCCACTTCATCCATAATGACAAAAGAGTGCGACGTTGCAGATCTTAAAATATACGCCGTTTCTGTCATTTCAACCAAAAAGGTTGACTCCCCACGAGCAAGATTATCACTAGCACCTACACGACAAAATACACGATCAACAATGCCTATATGAGCCTGTGAAGCAGGTACAAAAGCACCAATCTGTGCAAGAACAATAATTAATGCATTCTGTCGCAAATACGTACTTTTACCAGCCATATTAGGTCCAGTTATTAAAGCAAATGACATAGCATCAGAATCGGAAGTATCTTGTGTTGTAATTTTCAAATCATTAGGAACAAATTCTCCCGTTGGCAGATGATTCTCAACAACAGGATGCCGACCACCAACGACATCAAATTCCGTACCATCGTCAACTATTGGCCGTATCCAATTATGTTCAATTGCAGCCTGCGCCAAAGATGCTGTAACATCTGTATATGCTATTTCATGAGCAACCTGCATCAAATAAGGGACAAATTGCATTAAATGCGTACGCAATTCAATAAAAAGATTCCGCTCCGTCTCAATTATTTTAGTGCTTGACTCATTTAACTCTTGCTCTAATTCCTGCAAACGTTCTGTCGTATATCGATCAGCATTTACCAAAGCGCGTCTCATTATAAAATGAGCAGGCACAGAAGACAGTTTTCCTTTGGTTACTTCAATATAGTAACCAACATTTCGGCTATTCTTAATTTTTAAATTTTGAATACCCGTCTTTTGTTTTTCTTCTTCTAGATATTCATCTAGTATATTTGAAAAGTTTGTCTGCACATCTCGATAATGATCCAAATCCTGAGACCAACCAGGACGTATAATACCACCCTCTGTCAACACAGTAGAGGGATCATCTAACAATGCGTTTTGAATCATCGTTATTATAGATTGAGCAGATTCTTCTTGAATTGCCGCAAAATCATAATTCATTAAAGAGGAACGAACCGTCAGCCAGCTTTCCAAGCTAGTGCGTAACGCCTGCAAATCCTTTGCATGAGCTCGCTCCATTGCGATACGACCTGCCAATCTTTCTATATCTAAAATCGACGAAAGACAAGCTCGTACCTCTTTTAATAAATTCCGATTTTGATGAAACAAGGATACATGTTCCTGACGAGCAACTATCTGTGCACTATCTGTTAAAGGTGAAAGTAACCATCTTCGGAGACAACGATTACCCATAGCTGTCAATGTATAATTAACCGTTTCCAACAAAGTAAATTGTGCACTTCCATCACGTAAGTTTGAAACAATTTCTAAATTTCTTCGTGAGGAATCATCAATAATCATATATTCACTATCAGTATATACACGAATAGAACATACATGAGGCAAGGCAGCATTTGTTGTCTTTTCAAGATAGTCTAATAAAAAACCTGCAGGCGGAACCTCTGGAGAAGTTTCCGACAAAGCAAAAGACTGCAAATTAACGGTATTAAACTGACGTATTAACCGCTTATACGATAGTTCAGCTGAAAAATCCCAATCTGGATAATACGAAATTGACAAAGATGGAGTATTAGCCAATGTCTCCTGAATAACTGGATTATCTCGTAAACTTTTTGGCAATAACAACTCACGAGGAGAACAGCGTCCTAATTCTTTTGGAAAATTTTCGGCCATAGACGCAGCAGACCAAGAGGTTGCCATAAATGTCGATGTAGTAACATCAATATATGCAAAGCCAACCTTTCCATGTGTAATACTCAGCGCTGCTAAATAGTTATTTGATCCACCGTCAAGATATTCAGACTCGACAGCCGTTCCAGGGGTAATAATTTCAGTAACTTGACGTTCCGTCAATCCTTTACCGCTCGGGACTTCTCCAACCTGCTCACAGATTACAATTTTTTTTCCTAAACGAAGTAAACGTGCAATATATACTTTAGCAGCGTGGTATGGGATACCACACATCGGGTTATCACCTTTATGTGTTAATGTAAGGTTCAGAAGTCGTGACACCTGCTTTGCATCATCATCAAACATCTCATAGAAATCTCCGACACGAAAAAACAATACTTCAGTCTGATACATACGTTTAAACGACTGATACTGTAACATCAGAGGGGTTTGAAGAGTATCTGCAGCCATCGCACTATCACCGTATATTAATTTTTTAATCCGAGTTCGCTGATAACTTTGTCTGTAACATCAACAGAGGAACTGTACCATAGAATCGCATTTGCCTGCTGAAGACTCATAATAAGACTATAACCTTCACTTTCAGCAATATGACTTAAAGTTTCATATAATTTTTGATAAAAGGAATCAGAACGTTTTAAAGAATTTTGCAATGTTTCCAATTCGATGTTTTTAGCATTAGCATATTCACTTAAAAAATCTGATTTTTTAGCTATTTCAGATTCAATACGTAATACACCAGAATCATCACCGTTCTTTTGGTATTCAAGCTTCTTTTTTTGCAAATTCTGTAATTCAACAGTTCGTTTATTAATTTCATCCTGAAACTCTTGTTTTTTGGACTCATAATTTCGTACTGATGCCGAATTACGATAATACGCTTGATACACACGAGTAGTATCTACAACAGCAAAACGTGTAATTTGCTGAGCACAAAGAGAAGCTGCAGAAAGGCAAGCTAAAAGTCCTACACAAAAAAATATCTTATAAAACCGCATGGTAACACCTCCCATAACAGCTCGAGCTATTTATTAATAATATTAAACGACAAAACAAATCGCCAATTATCTTCCCAATGCCAACCTTCGTCGTCATTATGACGGAATGTATTGGCAAACAACAAGCGCAATGGGAACTGCTGAATACAGAAACGAATTCCAGGACCAGTGCTAAAGAAGAAATCATTA
>JAILIC010000135.1 GCA_024695475.1 Treponema sp. | reverse complement strand
ATCAAAACTATCAAATACATGCATCAGAGTTTTTGATTCTTCATACGGGTATCGCAGTTCGGAATCTGCAAGCAGTCTGTCTGATGTCGGTGTTCTCTTCAAAAACAGCTCATCACCGCAAATGTCACCTATCAGCTTTCCCTTAAAATATACAAGGAATCCGCCCATCATTGATTTTATGACAATATTGCCAGCTTCAGAAAAACAGTCGCAAACATATTCATTAAATTCATTCATCATGATTATCGCTCCATAGTAGCTCCAAAAAGCACCGCTTTGATCGTCAGAACACTGATTTAATCCTTATTTTGTGCTAAAATGCATCTCATGGCAAGCATTTTGATAAAAGATACAAGTCGCGAACAGCCTGTAAGACGTACATCCTTCTTTAACTACCATCTGTTTTTTATCTTAATTATGCTATAAAATAGGCGCATGTATCAGACTGAAAAAATGGGCGAAAAGCTTCTTGCTTCCAGAGTAGAAGATGAGCTGATGAATTATATTTTGCGTACACCCGTAAATATTGGTGAGCGTATTCCTAACGAATTTGAACTTGCACAACTCTTCGGTGTTGGCCGAAGTACCATCAGAGAAACTGTAAAAAGCCTAGCAACAAAAGGTATACTTGAAGTACGTCGTGGAGCAGGAACCTATGTAGTCAGTACCAGTTCCATAGAAGATGATCCCCTCGGATTATCAAAATTTAAGGACAAGTTTGAACTTGCTTTAGAACTTTTTGATATACGACTTATGATAGAGCCAGATACGGCAGCTCTTGCCAGTGCCTACATTTCTGAAGAAGACAAGATAGAACTGAAACGTTTGTGTGATACTGTTGAAGAACTGTACGAAGCGGGAAAGGATCACACAAAAGAAGACATCGAATTCCACATGCACATTATGCATTGCAGTAAAAACCGTGTACTTGAAATGTTACGCCCTATTGTTCAGGCTTCAATTGTAACCCTCATAAACTTAACCAGATATCGGCTAAAAAATGAGACCATACAGACACACCGGGCAATCACAGATGCAATCGTGAACGGAGATGCGGTAGGAGCAAAATGTGCCGTAATTACCCATTTAACTTTTAACCGACAAACGATACTCCGCCTGATGAACGAACAAAACAAAAAAGCAAAGACATCAGACGTCATGCTTCAAAAATAATGACACTCCTCCTAGATACGTATCTATTTCTCTTAAAAAAACTGCAAAATGAAGGTATTTTACTTATTTTTTTATTTTTTCATAAAAAATGAGTAAAATACATCAGATGAATTTGACAAATATAGCATGTAATGTATAATAAAATAGTAATTACATCAGACGTCTTATGTATTTCAAAAACACACAAAGCAAAAACTATCGGAGGAAATAGTTATGGAAAGTATCTTGCCTGGTTCTGCAGGATTAATTCTTGCTGCTATTATCGGATTAGCTGTTCTACTGGTGCTTATCATCAAATTCAAAATTCATGCAATGTTGTCAATTTTAATTGGCGCAATTATCATCGGTCTACTCGCAGGCATGCCATTTGAAAAAATCGTACAGTCTGTTGACGACGGAATGGGAAATACTCTCAAAGGTATTGCACTTTTAGTCGGTCTTGGCTCAATGTTTGGTGCCATCCTTGAAGTTTCAGGTGGTGCACAGGCAATGGCAGTTGCCATGGTCAACAAATTTGGTGACAAAAAAGCTGCATGGGCACTCGGTATTACTGGTCTCATTGTTGCAATGCCTGTATTCTTTGATGCTGGCCTTATCATCTTGATTCCACTTGCATTTTCTCTGGCTAAAAAGACAAAAAAATCATCACTTTTTTATGCTATCCCACTGCTTGCCGGTCTTGCTGTTGGACATGCCTTTATTCCACCGACACCTGGTCCTGTCCTTGTAGCTTCAATGCTTGGAGTTGATTTAGGATGGGTTATTCTCATTGGCATTCCTTGTGGTATTGTAGCAATGATTGTTGCAGGTCCTGTTTGGGGTTCTATCTGTGGAAAAAAATACTTTGTTGAGGTTCCTGAGCATATTGCAAATCAGGAAGATTTTGATGAGTCAAAGCTTCCTCATTTTTCAACCGTTCTGTTCATCATCTTGATTCCACTTGTTTTGATCGTATTAAAATCTTTATCTGGCGTCATTCCTTCAATGAAAGGTGTTGCTCCAGTGTTCAACTTTTTGGGACAACCATTTGTTGCACTGTTACTTGCAACCTTTGTTGCCATGTTTGTACTTGGTACAAAACACGGTTACACCATGCCGGAACTTGAAAAGATCATGACAAAATCACTGGAACCAACAGGTTTGATTTTATTGGTTACTGCCTGTGGTGGCGTACTTCGCTATACCTTGCAATATTCAGGGCTTGGTGATGTAATAGGAAATGCAGTTGCATCTGCCGGATTCCCATTAGTAATAGTAGCCTTTATTGTTGCTTCTCTTGTCCGCATCTGCGTTGGTTCTGCTACAGTTGCAATGACTATGGCTGCTGGTATTATCAGTGCCATGCCAGGAATTGCAAGCTTATCACCTGTATACCTTGCCTGTGTAACAGCAGCTATTGCAGGTGGTGCTACTGTTTGTTCTCACTTTAACGATTCAGGATTCTGGCTGGTAAAATCACTAGTTGGGCTTGATGAAAAAACTACATTAAAAACATGGACTATCATGGAAACACTCGTAGGTTCTGTCGGCTTTATTGCAGCGCTTATAGTGTCATTCTTTGCATAAGACCATATCATTATTTACAGGAGTTTTAGGCTATGGCACTAACAAGTCAGGAAATGCGTAAGCTTGCTCCGGAACTTGATCCGCTCCGTATCGGAACGGGTTGGAAGCCGGAGGATTTGGACAAGGTTCAGGTTATCATTGAAAGTACTTTTGGAGACAGTCATCCTGGAAGCGGTCATCTTGATACATTAGTAAACGAGGTACGAGCCGGAGTAGCTGAAGCTGGTGGACACGGTGCACGGTACTTTGCCACAGATATATGTGACGGTGAAAGTCAGGGTACAGACGGTATTAATTTTAGTCTGGCCAGTCGCGAAATGATTGCCAACATGATTGAAATACATGCAAATGCTACCCCTTTTGATGCTGGCGTATATATCGCAAGTTGTGACAAAGGCATGCCAGCCAATCTTATTGGTCTTGCACGCGTAAATATTCCTTCAGTCGTAGTACCAGGTGGAACCATGAATGCCGGTCCTGAAATGCTTACGCTTGAACAGCTTGGTATGTACAGTGCTCAGTATGAACGTGGAGAAATAGACGAAGCAAAACTGCAATGGGCAAAGTGTAATGCCTGTCCAAGCTGCGGTGCCTGTTCCTTTATCGGAACAGCATCAACCATGCAGATTATGGCAGAAGCTCTCGGTCTTGCACTTCCCGGCAGTGCCCTCATGCCCGCTACCAGCCCTGACTTGCTTGCTTTTGCCCGCGAAGCCGGACGACAGGCAGTAAAACTTGCACTCATGCAAGGTATGCGTCCTAGTGACATTGTTACAAAAGAAAGCTTTGAAAATGCCATTCTGGTGCATGCGGCAATATCTGGCAGTACCAATTGTCTGCTGCATATTCCAGCCATTGCCCATGAGTTTGGTATCGAAATTACTGGCGACACCTTTGACCGCTTACACAGAAATGCACATTATCTATTGGATGTCCGCCCTGCTGGACGTTGGCCGGCAGAAGTGTTCTATTACGCCGGTGGTGTTCCTGCAATAATGGAAGAAATAAAAGACAAACTCCATCTTGATGTGATGACGGTTACCGGAAAAACACTTGGCGAAAATCTCAAGGAATTAAGAACAAACGGATTCTACGATAAATGTGCAAAGTGGCTCTCTGATTTTAACCAGCGTTACGGAATCCACATTACAAAAGATGACATTATCCGTCCTTATGACAAAGCAATAGGTACCGATGGTAGCATTGCTATACTTAAGGGAAATCTTGCACCAGAAGGAGCCGTCATAAAGCACACTGCTTGTCCTAAAGAGATGTTCCAAGCAGTACTTCGTGCACGTCCATTCGACAGTGAAGAAGAGTGCCTTGATGCTGTTTTACATCATCGTGTGCAAAAAGGGGATGCTGTGTTTATCCGCTATGAAGGTCCAAAAGGTAGCGGCATGCCTGAAATGTTTTATACATCTGAAGCAATCAGTAGCGATAAGGAACTAGGACGCTCAATTGCGCTCATTACCGATGGTCGTTTTTCAGGAGCATCTACAGGACCTGTTATCGGTCACTGCAGTCCCGAAGCGGCTGATGGTGGTCCTATAGCATTGGTAGAAGAAAACGATTTGATAGAAATTGATGTCACTGCCAGAAAACTTGAAATTATCGGTATAAATGGTGAGCGAAAGTCTCCAGCAGAAGTTGCCGCTGTTCTTGCGGAGCGCAAAAAAAACTGGAAACCAAAGCCTAAAAAATATACAAAAGGTGTGCTCCGGCTTTTTAGTGAGCTTGCCGCAAGTCCAATGAAAGGTGCATACCTCGATTACGATAAATAATAGTAATCATCTATCTGACGTTATCCGCCGTGTACTTTTACACGGCGTTTTTTACACTAAACCGTTAAAATCCTCCGAAATAAAGATTTTTGTTGACAGATTTGTAGAGTAGACTTATTCTGATTTTACGCAAAACGTTTTGCGTTTTTATAAAAAGGTTTTCATAAGGAGGATGTATGAAAAAAATTGCTTTAGCTCTGCTTGCCGCAGCAATGGTATGTAATGCTGTTTTTGCTGGCGGTGCAAAAGAAGCCGGAGGAGCAAAAAAAGACGTAACTTTAAGTGTTCTGTGGTTCAACGATGGTGATGAATCTACAGTATTCCAAGAGACAATGAAGGATTATCTTGCTGCTAATCCTAATGTAAAACTTGATTTACAAATTGTTGCCTATAATGATTTTGATTCAAAATTAAAAATGCTCATCACTGCAGGAACTCCACCAGATATTGCACGCGTTTCTACAACAACCGTAGCTGCCATGCTTGATACTTTCCTACCATTGGACTCTTACGTTTCTGATATGTCTGGATTAAAAAAAATGTACATGCCATCTCTTTTGGCTTATGCAGGAAACACAAAAGGTGAGCTGATTGCTCTTCCTATTGAGGCAACCGCAAACGGTATGCTGGTTAATAAAACTGCATTCAAAAATGCTGGTATTGATGTAGACAAGGTTTCTAAAGACTGGACTTGGGAAACATGGAAATCTACAATCCAAAAGGTAATTGCTGCAAATCCTGATATGAAATACGGTCTTGCTCTTGATTTTACTCCACACAGATTTTCTACATTACTTTATCAGTTCAACGGTCATTTCTTGAATTCAACACAAACAGGAATGGAGTTCAATAATCCGGGAACAATCAAAACTTTGAATTTTTTGAAGCAACTGCACGACGAAGGAATTATGCCAAAATCAGTATGGCTTGGTTCAGAAAACCCTGCAGAATTGTTCCAGGCTGGTGTTGTTGCATGCCATATCGGTGGCAGCTGGAATTTGAATGCGTATAATAAAAATGTAAAAGGCTTTGAATGGGGTGCTGTACAAATGCCTAAAGGTGATATTCGTTCTTCTGTCCCTGGTGGAAAATTTGTTGCTTCATTCAAAAACTGCGCTCATCCAAAAGAAGCTGTTGAACTTATGAAAGCTTTTGCTGATAAAGCACATAATGAAGCTTATGCAAAAGGAACTTTCAATATTTCTTCACGTACAGATGCTGCTGTAAATTATCCTTCAAACACAGCTGATTTTGCTGTTTTCTCTGAAGAATTGAAAGTTACTCCAGATGTAACTGCTAACGAATGGAAGAATCCAAAGTTTTCTAAAGTTACTTCCTATATAAAAGAACAGATTGTTCAGGTTCTACTTGGTGCCGAAACTCCTGAACAGGCTGTCGCAAATGTTGATAAACAAGGCGCACAGTTCTTTAAATAAAAAACGCAATTAACATCGGCTAGATTTTGGGGTGCTGTCTTACAGTACCCCAAATTTTGAAAAATCAGTATAAACAAACTGCAACTAGTCGAAAAGTTACTCCAAAAAAAAAAAATATCAGGAGGTTCCCATGGGTGGAACTCAAGGAAACTTAAAATTTCGGTTAACACCGTATCTTTTTTTATTGCCGAATATTTTGATTTTCAGTTTGTTTATTATCGTACCAGCTATCCGGGGTTTATGGATGTCACTTTGGGACTGGGGCGTTTTTACAGATAAAATATTTATTGGTTTTGACAATTTCAAAATGCTCTTAAGTGATACTGTTTTCTGGATTACTTTTAAAAATACTATTATTTATTCATTTTTCGTTGTTATGCTGCTTATTATCGTAGCACTAGCACTTGCAATGATGCTTTACAGAGATAAACTTCGTGGCAAGCGTGTTTTTCGTGCTGCTTTTTATATTCCTTCACTGATGAGTATGATCACTGTCGGTATTGCCTGGCGTTTTATCCTTGGTGATGAAATGGGACTTATCAACTATCTTATAAGACTTTTAGGTGGCAAGCCTGTTTCTTGGCTGACTGATGGAAAACTTGCCATGCTGTGTGTCATCGTTGTTTCTGTTTGGATGTGGGCCGGCTACTACATGATAGTTTTTATTTCTGGGCTCCAGGCAATTCCTGATGAATTATACGAAGCCGCCCGCATTGATGGAGCATCTTCAGTTTCCATTTTCTTCAAGATTACGTTACCACTTTTAAAACCCACTACACTCGTTGTATTAATTCTTTCTACCATTAATGCATTTAAGGCTTACGAGCTCATTTCCGTCATGACAAAGGGTGGCCCCGGATATGCAACAAAATTTATTGTACAACAAATTTACCAAGTTGCATTTACAGAAGACCGCATGGGTTATGCATCAGCAATGGCTGTTGTGCTTATGCTTTTGATTGGTGTATTTACACTTTTGCAGTTTAAATTTTCGGGCAGGGAGCAGGATTATGAGTAATAACGATTGTTTTATTTCAAAAGAACCAGATAAGAAAAAAAATCAGCACACAGCAACTTTTAAAGACGTACTAATGCAGATAGGTTTGCCAGTCATTCTTACACTTCTGTCACTGATTACTCTTTTTCCTATTTTGTGGGTAGCTTGTTCGTCTTTTAAGCCTCAGTCCGAATTATTTACTGTACCGATGACTTTTTTACCTCATACATTTACTTTGGAAAACTATGCAGAATCTCTTGGCCGCGGAAATTTCCCGCTTTATTTCTGTAACACACTGTTTGTATCTGTAGTCTCAACATTGATTACAATTATTATCAATGTTATGGCAGGGTATGCACTTGCAAAATATGTATTTCCGCTCCGCAACACTATCTTTACGGTAATGATTGCAACGCTCATGATCCCCTTACAAGTAATAATGATTCCAATTTTTTTACAGTTAAAAAGTTTTGGGCTTTTGAATAATCTTTGGGGTATTATTATTCCACCAGCTGCGACGCCAACTGGTGTTTTTTTGGCACGACAGTATCTTGTTACCATTCCTGATTCTATGATCGAAGCAGCCAGAATTGATGGCAGTGGAGAATGGTTTATTTTTAGAAAAATCATATTACCGCTTTCTAAGCCAATTGTGGCAACCATTGCTATTTTTTCTTTTATGTGGCGTTGGAATGACTATCTGTGGCCGTTGATTGTCATTTCCAAGAACGACAAACAGACAATTCAACAAGCTCTGGCAACATTTGTTGGACAGCTACAGATTAACTGGTCAAATCTACTTGCTATGACAACAATTACTATTATTCCAGTAATTATTGTTTTCTTTGCATTTCAAAAATTCTTTATGCAAGGCATTACGGCCGGTGCTGTCAAAGGTTAAATTATTAGGAAGGTACTATAATGAAGTATACGATTGGTAAAATACAAAGTTGCACTTTTTCAGAGATACAGCCAGGGGCTCCGAGTGATACATCAAGTTCAGTACACCCCATGCCTGCCACACTTGTCTGCAAAGGAATACAAGGCAAAGTTACAGTTAGTATTTTCAGCCTTAACTTGATATACATACGCTACGATTTAGACCTAATACAGCCATCGGTTGCTGTAGAAAAAGCTACGGAATCTTTACGAGGATGTCCGCCAGTAAAAAATTTTGACTGTACCTATAAAGAACTTGATGACCAGTATTTACTTGAGTGTAATACAGACAGTAAAGATATTGTACGCATTTTTGTGTGCAAAGAAAACGCAAATATTACCGTTGAGCGTAACGGCAAAATAATCCATGGAGGCGAAATTGGAACAAAAGATACCGTTTTGCCTCGTGAACAGTTGCGCTATTTTACGACGGAAAAAGAGGCAAAAACTGGCCGAGCGTCATTTTTCTTTCCTCTAGCAAAAGCAGACCGTTTTTTTGGTCTTGGTGACAAGTGTGGATACCCAAATCGAAGGATGTATCGCTACAGAATGTATAACCGCGATTCCCTTGGATACAATGCAGAAAAATCAGATCCACTGTACAAATCAATTCCGTTTTTCATAAAACACAATCCTGAGACCAATGTTTTATGCGGTTTATATTTTCCTCTCCCACTGATCGAAAGTTTCGATTTTGGTAAAGAAAGCCCATTTTATTTTTCAACAGAAGTTGTTGAAGGACCAATGGAATATTATGTACTTGCAGGCTCCTCATATAAGCAAATTTTACAGTCTTATTGCGAAGTTACAGGATTTCCCGCCCTGCCACCACTCTTTTCCTTTGGTTTTCTGGGTTCCTCAATGAATTATGTTGAACCAGACGATGCTCAGAAACGAATTGAACACTATTTTGATGATATCGAAAAGCAGGATATTCCTTGTGAAGGAATGTATGTTTCTTCCGGCTATTTAAAAGCTGATGACGGTAAACGTTACGCATTTGTATGGAATAAGAAGAAATTTCCGGATTACGGTGCATTTTTAGATGCACTAGGAAAACGTGGCTATAATCTGATTATGAATATCAAACCGGGAATACTTACCACCCATCCATGGTACAAAGAGCTATATGATAAGGGATATTTCGTAAAGGATTCCGATGGAAAACCATGCGTCGTTTTTTATTGGGGTGGTAACGCCTCGTTTATTGACTTTTCAAATCCACAAGCCTTTACCTGGTGGAAAGATAAACTAAAAGAAGTTTTTCTTTCTCATCAAAATTGCGGTATCTGGAATGATAACAATGAACTTGAACTTGAAGATCCGCAATCAGATGCGTATAAAACACGTACCTTATTTTCTTCAAAAATGTGTCAGGCTGCTTTTGAAGCTTCACAGGAATTAGACAAGAGCCGTCGTCCTTGGCTTACAACACGTAGCGGTTATGCTGGAATTCAAAAATATTCGCGAACCTGGTCTGGCGATAACGTAAGCGACTGGATTACTTTAAAATTCAATCAGTTCCAAGGCTGGTCACTCGGACTTTCTGGTCTTCCATTTTATGGACACGATTTAGGCGGATTTTTTGGCGATGTGCCCAGTGAAGAACTTTTGATACGAAGTTGCCAGTCAGCAGTATTCCAGCCGCGTTTTGTAATTCACTCATGGCGTGAAAATGGAGAACCAACAGAAGCTTGGACTTATCCAAACGCATTTCCTGTCATCCGCAAATTTATTTACGAGCATTACAAGTTTATGCCGTATATCTATAATTGTGCGCTTGAATCAAGTACAACGGGCATTCCGCTTGAACGTCCGCTTTTCCTTGAATATCTGCAGGATACTCATGTACCGTTAGATTCTTCTCATTGTCAGTTCGGGCCTTCAATCTTAAAAATACTGATTGTGGATGAGGGAAAAACAAAAACCGATGTATATCTGCCCAAGAATACAGTATGGTACGATGTTCAAGGTAAAAAACTGTACTCTGCTGACAAGAGTAAATCTTGCGGAAATACTGTTACCTTTGACATTCCACTCGACAGTTATGCATATCTTGCAAAAGTACCTTCTATTATTCCGACTGCCCCAGGATTGAAAACATTAAAGCATGGCTTATTCGATACAGTCGAGTTTCTTTTGTTCCCGAGTACGGAAGGAACCACATTCGAGTATACCTATTTTGAAGATGACGGACGTACTATTCTTTCTGAAAAAAAATATAACCTATGGAAACTTCGTCTTTCATATAATAGAATAGAAGCAATAGGTACCGTCGAAATTGAAAATGAGTATTCTAAAGTAACCGTTGATCCTTCCCGTATTTTTGCTTTCATGCTCCCAGCTGGATTCATATTTGAAGATGGTACATGCACATATTCTCTAAAAGTTGAAACACTTTTTAGTAAAAAACACGTGGCGAAGTTTACTGGTTCATATACATAAAAAAAGGAGAAAATGGTGGCAAACATAGATGTAACAATTCTTGACGTGGCAAAACTCGCTAAAGTTTCCCCTGCCACCGTTTCTCAAGCCCTAAACGGCAAACGCCCGGTAAGCAAAGAAACGCGTGAACAAATCATGAAAGCCATAGACACTCTTGGCTATGTTCCATCACGCGGAGCGAGTAAGTTAAAAAGTGACAGCTCTCAAATTATTGGTTGCTATGTTGCCGATATTACAGAAGGTTTTGCAAGTCTCATTGTACGTGGTGTGGAGCGAGCACTTTCAGGTACACAATATTCCATGCTTTTTGTTTCAGGCATGGAATTTGACAATGATTTTAGTAAGGCACTAAAATTCCTTTTGAGCTACAAAATAGACGGGCTGCTCCTTTGCTATCCTTTACCAGTTCTGCATGAACTTACAACCTGCTTAAAAAACTATCATGGGCCAGTAATTTCAATGAACAATGAAATTGCTGGTATAAAATCAATAATCCCAGATAACGTCAATGCAGGACGACTGGCAGCTCAACACCTTGTAGAAAATGGGATGAAATTTCCAGCAATGATTTGTGGTCCGGAGGACCGACTTTCTTCTTTACGTCGTTTTGAAGGATTTTTTCAATATTTGTCAGAAAACGGTTTTGCGTTACCACATGAGCATGTTAGATTTGGTTCATTCAGTTTTGAAAACGGTTATAACAGTACAACAGACATTTTAAAAGTGTTTCCACAGGTAGACGGTATTTTCTGCGCAAATGACTATATTGCAGCTGGTGCAATCGCAAAACTTTTGGAACTAGGCAAAAAAGTTCCACAGGACGTAAAAGTCTTAGGCTTTGACAACCGTGATTTTTCGAGTTTTTGGCAGGTTCCAATTTCAACCTTTCAGCAACCTCTGGAACAAATTGGTATTACTGCTGTAACAACATTAAAAGACTTCATTGAAAAAAATGAAACTATAACAAATGATACTCAGCTGTTACAATCAGAACTGATAGTACGAAAAAGTACAAAAGCCCCTTGAATCCTATGATGTATTTGCAGATATAGTCATCGTTATCTGCCATGTACAAGTATACAGCGTTTTTTTGTCAAAAATACTACATACAAATCTCTTTCAAAGTTTTGTTTTCAATCTTTACTACTCTATCACAATAATTAAAAAGCATTTTTTGGTCATGACTAATCAGTAAAATGGAAAATCCAAATCTGTTTTGTAGTTTTAACAATAGATCCAGAATTTGATTTTGCAACAGCATATCTTGTGCTGAAACAGCCTCATCACAAATTAAAAGTTGCGGTTTTGAAATTAGTGCTCTGGCAATTGCAACTCGCTGACATTGCCCCGTACTTATACAAGTAGCAGTTTTATTTGCATGTTCTGTCAACGACACATATGCAAGATACTCTTTAGCCATTTTTACTCTCATTTCTTTGTCACAGCTACCAAGACAATCCAACGGTTCTTTTACCAGCTCTAAAATAGTTTTGCATGGATTTAACGTAGCTCTTGCATCCTGAAATATCATTTGCAAAAACAAAGGATTAATCTTCATGCACTTCTTGATAACGTGTTCACCAATTTTAATATAACCGTCATCAAATGGATGTAATCCGCCAACACATCTTACAAAAGTTGTTTTTCCTTCACCACTCGGTCCATATAAACCAAGAATTTCACCTTTTAAGATACTTACACTAATATTCTCTAATACCCTATTTCCTCTAAAGCTTTTCGAAAGTCCATTTATTTCAAGTAATAACTCTGACTTTAGTTTTCTTTTTGGCCATGTCTTATCGTTAGCAGACAAAAGCTTCTGGGAATACTCGTTAGTAAAACAAGTTCCCTTTTCTACAGTTTCAACAATATCACCATCTTTTATAACAACGATACAATCCGCTAAATCTTTAATGATATTCAAATCGTGTGTAATATATAAAATCGTAATTCCATATTTTTCATTTACGTTCTTAAATACTTTTATAACTTCTTCCTGAGATTTTTCATCTAAGGATGCAGTAGGTTCATCAGCTATCAAAAGCCTGCCATTTTTAAAAAGACTCATTATAATCACAAGCTTTTGACACATACCTCCGCTTAATTCATGAGGATATGAAGTCAATATACGCTCTGTATCTCTAAGACCAACCTCATTCATAAGAGTTTTTGCTTTAAGAAAGAAATTCGCTTTATCGGATTTTTTATGGTATATACGATAACTTTCCCATAACTGCTGTTTAATCTTCTGTCTTGGGTTCAATGACAACTTTGCATCTTGAAAGACACTGCTTACCAAAGATTTTCTTGCAGTTTTTTTGTATGCCTTTTCAGCTACATCGTACACAGCAGTACCTATTATCAGTTGCCCTGCAACCTCTGCGTTATCAGTAAGAATTCCTTGAAGCGTCTTTGCAAGAGTACTTTTTCCACTGCCACTACCACCAATAATTGCAGTTACTTTTCCAGCTGGAACAGAGATGTTTATCCCATGCAAAACTTCTATCTCATTTTTTCCTCTGCAATATCGTACCTTGAGATTTTTTATAGTAATACTATCCATCAATCAATAAACTCAACTTTTTGATAAGGATCAAACCTGTCACGAAGACCTTCGCCTAATAGGTTTATGGTAAAAACCAAGCTAAAAACTGCCACTGCAGGACAAACAATCAAATGTGGATACATCAAAAAATGGGCTCGTCCATCAGAAAGCATACTCCCCCATTCCGGTGAAGGAGGCTTTATACCCAGTCCCAAAAAAGAGAGAGCTGATAAAGACAGTATTATACTAGCAAGCTCAAAGGTAGATTGTATCAATAGTATTTGCATTACCTTTGGAAAAATCACAGTAAAAAAGATTGTTCTCATTTTTTTACCAATTAATAACTCAGCTTCAAACAATACGTTTTCTTTTTCGGCACAGACAATTTTTCTTGTTATCTTAGCAAAAGGAATCCAATAAACCGAGACAATGCAAAGCACCAAATTTTTCATTCCTGTACCAATAAACGTGACTACAAGCATTGCCAGTACAATAAATGGAAAAGCCATCAAGACATCCATAATTCTTAAAAAAATGGTGTCTACCCATCGGTTTTCATATGCCCCCATCACCATTCCTATCACGACACCTGCAAAAACAGATAACATCAATGCACTACACGATGACAATATCGTAATTCTCCCACCAACCAATATACGAACCAGAATATCTCGTCCAAATCGATCTGTGCCCATAATATGTTTCATTGAAGGCAGTAAAAGCCTCTCTTTTACATTTTGCTGAACAACATCATATTTTGAAAAAAACGGACCAACAGACACCAGTAATACAATAAAAAATAACAGTACTATCGCAATTAGCAGTTTTATCAATCCTTTATTATCATGCTTCATTTTTTATTATCTAAAAGAATCTCTATCAGCTCATTAACATAGTTAATAGCAACAATAATCACTACGGTCACACATACATAGGCTTGAATGGCAGGATAGTCATGATTTAAGACACTGTCCAAAGCATAAGAGCCAAGCCCTGGCCATGAAAAAACATTTTCTATAACTACGGCACCCCCTATAAGGGTCGTAAAAGAATACAGTAAATAGGTAATTACAAGAGGAAGCACATTCATAAATGCATTTTTAATGATTCGCCATCTTAAAAACCCTTTTGCCATTTCTGAAATAATATATGTTTTTCCAAGTTCCTCTAAAATATTTGCCCTAATATATCTAGCTATTTTAGGAGAACCAATAATACCTAAAACAAGTACCGGCAACCACAACTTATTAGCTGTGGAACCGACACTTATTGCATAGGCCTTATGTACAACTCCAAAATAGTAGATGCTCATAAGGCCAAGTACAAATCCAGGAATTGAAATAATGATTACACACAGCAATCTCAAAAATCTGTCTAAAGCTTTGTCATAATATGCAGCCGACAACACCCCTGCGGTCAAACCTATTAAAAACTCAGCTATAATTCCTGCGACTGAAAGAATTATTGTAGCCGGAAACTTTTTGGCTATCTCTATCACTACGCTTCTTCTTGTCTTCATAGACTTTCCAAAATCCAGCTTTACCGCTTTACGAGCCCATGCAATATACTGATTTACAACCGGTTCATCCAAAGCGTATTCACTTCGAAGCGACTGTATTTTATTTCTGTACAAATCAGAATCAGTAGACGAGATTTCCCCTAAGCTTCCGATAATTATTTTTACTGGATCACCAGGAATAAACCTGACCACCGTAAAAATAATTACACTGGCTAAGAACACAGTAATAATTGAACTTACTGTTTTTTCAATAATTCTTTTAATCATAGTATCATTATTTGATAACCAGATTTGCGTTTATCACGTTTTCAAACTGTCTAAAATGAGGAGTAAAGCCTTTAACATTTTTATTTACAGCGGTAATATCAGGTCTTGGACAAATACAGATTACAGGAGCATCTTCAGCAACATATGTTGCTATGTCTCTTATAAGTTTTTCTCTCTCAGTATTTGTTTGTGCTACATCCAATTTTTCAAACAACTTATTTACATCTGCATTATTGTATTTACCATAGTTGCCACCACCTGCAGGGCTGTACTGACCTTTTAACAACGCAGGGACATTACCAAAAGTAGTCCAAGCTTCAATAAAACAATCCCACTCACCACTTTCACGCGCCGTAACAATTAAACTGTAGTCACCATAGTTTACATGAGCGTCTATACCAAGAGTTGCCCACTGTGATTGAATTGCTTCTCCAAGCGCCTGATCAACACCCCAAGTCATAAGGTTTACTGTCAAAAGCTCACCATTTTTGTAACGCAAACCATCACTTGCTAATTGCCAACCAGCCTTATCCAATAATGCAGAAGCCTTTTCTCTATCAGCTTTTTTACCATATATTGCAGTTTTTATGTCCGAATATGCAGGGTTTGAGCCAATCCATGTTGTAACAGGACTACCCATTCCCTCTTTACCCATGATAATAAGTTCTTCCCTATCAAGTGCATAACTTAACGCCTGACGAACATTTTTATCTTTGAATTTGTCTTTACTAAGATTCAAATAAATCGTTTCTGAGTTTGTTGCTTCTGAAGGACTCAGAATCATAGGTGTATTTTTTGTAAACTGTGCAAAGCTGCTTGAAGGAATATTCATTACAACGTTGTACTCTCCACTTAATGCAGCAAGAACACGAACCTGTTCATCTGCAATACGCTCATTTATTACGTTTTTAATAGAAGGCTTTTTTCCCCAGTAGTCTTCATTTCTCACAAGTACCATCTTTTCATTTGGAACAAACTCAGTGATTTTATACATGCCTGTGTAGTCTGAGCTACTCACATCTGTATAATCAAAGTCTGTGTTATGAATAACGAGCTGAAAATATGCAAGGTTAATAGCAACATCAATATTCTTTTGTGTACTTGTCACCTTTATCATGTAATCACCAGATTTTTCAAAAGAAAGCATTGAGATAAATGGTAAAGCCTTCAAATCTTTTTTGCGCGAATCCTCAAGAGAAGCTATGACAGCATTTGCATCAACAGACTTTCCACTCCAGAAAGCAGCTTCCTTTCGTAGTGTTATTTTCCATTCTGAATCCGAAACTTGTTCGATTTTTTCTGCAAGTGATGGCTGAGCTTTACCACTTTCATCTATTTTAAAAAGCAACTCGCCAGCTCCAACATTTACCAGATAATCTCCTGAAACTGAATCAGTTGTATCAAGAGATGTTGCAATCTCTCTAGAACCAATTCTAAAAGTATTTGTATCAACTTCTGCATCACGGTTACCGCGTGCAGTTACAACCATCATTGCTGCTATCGCAACAAATGTTATTGCCAGTATTTTCTTCATAACTATCTCCTTTTTATTTTAACTAACAAAAAACCTATAAAAGCAATTAGACTCACTAATACATATAGATACCATTGATATTGGCTATTACCTATAAAATTTGAAAAGTCATAACACCTCCCTCCGATAATTGTTCCCACGCCACATCCTATAGCTGTACTTAAAGAACTGATTCCAAGATACGTTCCCAAGTGTTTGCCTTTTGAAAGCTCAACAACTATTGCCTGCTGACTTGGTCTTGCCAGTAACATACCTACAGCAAATAACCCAACCGAAAAATAAAAAAATAGAGGACTATCTGTTACCGCTGTAACTACAAACGATAAGCCCATAACTACCATTCCAATAAGAACAATTTCAATATTTCCCATGTGCCTCTTAAGAAGAGCAATCAAAGGAATTTGTAAAAGCATAGTTACAAGTGCGTAGATAAAATACATAACACTTATGCTTGATTCTTTTCCTGTTATATTCTGAATTCTCAAAGGATACGTAATATCTATCTGTGCCGCAGCAAGCCAGAAAATAATCATCACACAAATGAATAGTCTGAAGACTTTATTGTTAAACACATCAAAAAATCCCGTAGCCATCTGTTGTGATTTACTTTGTATACGGTCAGGCAGTGTAAATAACGTAATTATAAAATTAACTACAAAACACAAAGCCGCACCTACACATACTAGTTTAAAATCGATATTAAGCAGTAATGCACCTACCAGCGGGCCTAAGGCTGTTCCAATTCCTGTTATCGTATTATTTAGCGAATAATATCCTGTCCTGTTTTCATCGGTAGTACACTTTCCAATTGCCGTTTGAAGAGGAACATCAAACAATGCCCCTCCAAGACCTATGACAATCATAGCCGCAACCAATGAAAGATAACTGCTGTCATTAGCCAAAAGCATAAAACCAACAGCTCTAAGCAAGACACCAACCGCTATCATTTTTTTAATGCTCAGTCTGTCAGCAAAAAATCCGCTGACTGGCGATAAGCCTTGCTGGAAAAATCTTCTTAATGCAAGTGTTGTCGCTACCGAAGTTGCACTAAAGCCCTTTATGCCAACATACTGGCCAACGACAAGTGGCATTATCATTTCAAATCCAATGACCATGAAAAAGGTAAACCCCAACATGCATCGAAGCGTTAGATTGTTACTGATTTTGCCGGCATCAGATTGTTCTTGTGACAATTTTCATTCTCCAGCTAGGACTCAAATTGGATTTTTAACTTTCCAAGTGCCTCGGTTGCATATCTTCTGGCATTCAAACCCGAATAATCCACAGCTACTACATGTGCCAAATAACATGCATTGTCTATTGGTTTTTCAATCGATTTACCAACACAATTTTCAATCTTGTAGCGCGCAACGTTGGTATCATTTTTTATATCTTGCTCACCGGTAAAACTGACAATTTTTCCTCCCCGATCTGGCACATAAAACAGTATTGCAGCAGACTTTACATTGGTTTTCTTGCATGTAAGATCAGGCTCAATTCCAAGTGCCAAGTCAGCAAATATTTCAAGTAAATTGATTCCCTTTACTTTTTCTATAAGCTCAACAATATAATTTCCGGCGGTTCTAGGATTTATCTCAACAATCCGTGGTCCATTCTTAGTCAGTTTTACCTCTGTATGTGCAATACCATTCTCATACCCGACAGCTTCAAGTACTGATTTTACATAACTGGTAATCTTTTCCGTATCTTGATTTGTAAGATCTGCAGGGAACATGTGACCATTTTCAATAAAAAAAGGTTTCCCAGTTATTGATTTATCGGTGATACCTATAACAGTTGTACGTCCCTTATAAGAGACAGTTTCAACACTTACTTCAATACCTTCCATAAATTCTTCAAGGAGGAAGGTCTGATCTCTTTTTTGGTCTCTAAAATTCAGCGGAAAAGCCTTTAATTTTTCATACGCATCTTTTAAATCTGCCTCATTAGTAATCAATCTGACAAAAGCACTAGATGCAAGGTCAACTGGTTTTAATACACATGGATAACCAATATCCTTTACCGCTTTGCACAGCTCATTCCAGTCTTGTGACAGGCTGTATTGTATATTCGGTAATCCAACTCTATCAATTTGCTGTCTCAGTAAATGTTTTTCTCTGACTTTTTTTACATTAACAGAAAAGGGACAGGGAATATGCAAGGCCTTGGCAACCTCAACTGCTATTTCTATATAGTAATCACATACAGTAATTACGCCATCAAACTTTTTGCCTTTTACCACTTTGAGGATTGCATTTATATCATTTGTTTCAACCTCTATAACCTCGTCTGCATATCTAAACACAGGATGTTCTTCAGTTGTCATAGAACTTTTGTAATGCGATGGTTTTCTCGTAAGAAAGGTATATGTATGCCCTTTTTTTCTAAGCAATGGCGGTAATAAATTACCACTTGCCCCAACCCAACTTTCAATCATCAATAAATGTGACATGGCGTTATCCTTTTTTAAATTAGCATTTGCTAACTATATTTACCAAAGAATAACTTGTATAATTATCTATGTCAATATACAACCAATCCGTTCTAATGGTCAGAATAAAAACTGTAGCAAACTAAAGAACACAATTCATATGTAAACTTTAGTAGTACATTTTAAAGTCAGAGTTTAACTCCCTAGTAAACAACCTCTTTAATAAGGAATAAACACCTTGCTTATTAGCGAAAATACATGGTGTTTTCTCACTACATTGATACATCTATGTATAATTGTGCTACAATATCTACATACCTCTTACTTTGTGTCATTTTTACTCACTTAATCGTATAGAAATGACACAAACTGCTCCTAATTGACCATTTTTACTCCTATCATAGTACCTACTGAGACATCTGCACTACCTCATATACACGCTACAACCTTAGTATAGCCCCAAAAAAGACCACATGAAGCCCAATATAGACACTTTTATCAAAAAAATACCGATTTTTAAAAGTTGGCACGGCATCTGCTAATTATATAGTGAAAGCGGTGATGATCACCGCCCCTAAAACTTAAACCATATATAAGGAGATACACTATGAACGAATTAGCTCTTTTTAACAACATTTTTAATGACATGATGGATGACACATTCCCTGTCTATTCTTGCAGAACTACTTTCAATGCTCCAAAGGTTGACGTAAAAGAAAACAAGGACAACTACCTGTTGAGCATGGATTTGCCAGGCCGTACAGAAAAAGATGTAGATATCGAAATCAACAATAACGTACTGACCGTTTCTTCACATATCGAAGACAAAAAAGAAGAAAAGCCAGACAAAAAGGATGAAGGCAAATGGCTTATAAGAGAGCGCCACAGCTACTCATTCAGCCGTAGCTTTACACTGCCTGATGACATCAATGCAGAGGCTGTCAAAGCTTCATTCAAGAACGGTGTTTTGGACATCACTATTCCTCGCAAGGCCCTGGCTGCTCCAAAGCGCATTGCAATCACCGCCGCATAATTCTGTAAGACGGAACCATTAATCCTCTTTACTCCCTGTTCACTACAAAAGGACAGGGAGTTTTTTTATCTCTCTATTTCTAAATAATACAGCCCATTGAACCATTGCATACAACCTGTTACACTTCACTGCAATGAGTCTCTTAAAAAAATTTATTCCTTATTATCGCCCCTACTTTGGCGTATTTTTATTTGATTTATTCTGTGCAACGATAATCAGTCTTGTTGATTTAGCATACCCACAATTATTACGTACTCTTGCCCGGACATTGTTTACACAACAAAGCGATATCATCATGCATGCACTGCCCTTACTCGCGCTCGGCTTGATAAGTGCTTACATCATCCAAACGCTTTGTCGATATTATGTTACTTGCCAAGGACATATTATGGGGTCCCGTATGGAACGGGATATGAGACGTGAGCTGTTTGAACATTACGAAAAACTTTCGTTTTCCTATTATGATAAAAGCAATACAGGCTCCCTTATGAGTCGCTTGGTATCCGATCTGTTTGATATTTCAGAATTAGCTCATCATGGTCCAGAAAATCTGTTTATATCATTTATTAAAATAATAGGTTCATTTATATTCCTTTTTGTTATACAAGCAAAACTGGCAACTTTACTTTCGATTGTTGTTGTCGTCATGATTGTAGCTTCTGCAAAGCAAAATCACCGTATGCGGGCAACCTTTTTAGACAATCGTCGAAAAATTGGTGATATAAATGCATCCCTTCAGGATTCTCTGTCTGGTATAAGAATTGTACAGGCATTTACAAATGAAGATATTGAGCAGCAAAAATTTGATACGAGCAATGAGGCTTTTTTAACTTCAAAAAAAGAAAACTACCGTGCCATGGGAGCTTTTAACAGTACCAATACTTTTTTTCAGGGCATGATATATGCAGTTACTTTGATTGCAGGTGGCTATTTTATTGCTCATGGCGAGATGTCTCCTGCTGACCTAGCCATGTATGCATTGTACATCGGTATTTTTGTAAGTCCTATCCAAATCCTTGTGGAGCTTACGGAAATGCTGCAAAAAGGTTTATCTGGTTTTTCACGATTCCGAGAAATTATAGAAACAGAACCTGAGATTGTAGATGCTCCAGATGCAGAGGAATTACATAACCCTAATGGCGACATAACCTTTACCAATGTCGATTTTAGTTACGAAAAACAAGAAACCGTATTAGATAACTTATCCTTTACCGTAAAGGCTGGCAGTTCCATCGCATTGGTAGGTCCCAGTGGAGGAGGCAAAACAACTATTTGTTCGTTGATTCCTCGTTTTTATGATGTTACTGGTGGATCTATTACAATAGGTAATCAAGATATCAGAAAGATACGATTGAAAAGTTTACGAGATGCAATCGGTATTGTGCAGCAGGATGTGTACCTCTTTGGAGGAACCGTCCGCGATAATATACTCTACGGTAAACTCGATGCTACACAAGCAGAAGTTGAAGAAGCCGCAAAAAAAGCTAATATCCATGACTTTATCCAAACACTCCCACAAGGATACGATACTCCTGTTGGAGAGCGTGGAGCAAGGCTTTCTGGAGGTCAAAAACAGAGAATTTCGATTGCACGCATTTTCTTAAAGAATCCGCCTATCCTCATTTTGGACGAAGCAACTTCTGCTTTAGATAATGAAAGTGAGCACTACATACAGCAAAGCCTTGATGAACTAGCAAAAAATAGAACAACGATTACCATTGCACATCGTTTGTCTACCATCCGAGATGCACAAGAAATTCTTGTCATTGATGAAAGTGGTATTTGTGAGCGAGGTAATCACGATGATTTGCTGGCAAAAAATGGAGTGTATGCACACTATTACGCACTGTCACAGGGTAGTAACGCTTAGCGGGGAAAATGATTTTTTACAATTTGAATAAAGGATTCCATTTCTCTGCTAAGCCACTTATCTTTATGATAGATAATTTGTTGCCAAACAGGAAGTGAAAACCCCTTAATGTCTACAACTTTCATTTTACCTTTTTGTATATAATCTTCGACTATAAATCGTGGTAAAAAAGAAATGCCAAGGTTTCGATTAATCATATTGAGAATAAAATCCGTATTTCCTGTTTCTATGATGGGTCTTACCTTTTTATTGATGAGTGTAAGCTTTTGTTCTAACAAAAAGCGATAACTTGCTCCTTTTTCGGTAAGGATAAGTGGCCATTGTAATATTTGGTCGATAGTGTATTCTGAATTAGGATTTTCTTGTAATAGTTCGTGCATTGAGGACATGACAAACACCGCTTCTTCCATTTTAGAAAATGAAATAATGAGATTAGACTCAGGATGTATTTCATCGAGATAATAGATGAGGTCAATTTCATTATCTTTTAGTTTTTGAAAAAGCTTTTTAGGGGTATCTACCATAATGCTTATATGCACTTTGGGAAAAATCAGATGAAACTCCTGTACAAAGTGTGGTAACACCGTAGAGCAGATTGAGTCTATCGTACCAATCACCAGAGAACCACACAGTTCTGTTTCTTGTGCAGAAAGCACTGATTGTGCTTCCTCAACATCATGAAGAATTTTTGTTGCGTAGTTATAAAAGGTTTGCCCGGAATGATTTAATAGTGTTTGTTTGCCAATTCTATCAAACAGTTTTACTCCTAAATCTTGTTCCAATTGCTTGATTTGTATAGTAAGTGCAGCTTGAGTGTATCCTAGACGCTCTGCTGCATGACTAAAACTTTTTTGATGAGCAATTTCTACAAATGATTTTAACGACCGAAACTCCATATGTATTCCTTATGTTTTAATGTTAACTTCCCCTGCAGCTAGTATATCATAAAAAGATATATTATAAAAATAATTTATTATTTTTATTAAAACATTAAATTATACTAAT
>JAILIC010000130.1 GCA_024695475.1 Treponema sp. | reverse complement strand
TGCAATTCAGTTTGTAGTTTTGATGCTTGTTACTTATATACCTTGGTTTACCACAATATTGTTAAAATAATGAAATACATAATACCTTTTTTTTTACTTCTTTTTACTTTTACTTTGACTAGTTGTAAAAAGAAATACTCTGTTTCTACTCGGGAATCTGGGCAACAGATATATAAGCTTGTTACTCAGGTTAAAAATGACCAGAATCAAGCTATAGATCAATGGCTTGATTCTGTACCGCTTGAAGAACGGATTGCGCAAGTCTTTTTAGTTAACATTGTTGGGAATTCATCATTTGTACCAGTGGAATATGTTGGTGATATGATTGGAAAACCTCATACCGGAAAACCGTTAATTCCTGGAGGATGCATTCTTTTTTCATATAATATCGCTGATACTCCATCGGCTATAATGGATTTTACGGATTCAATACATATGTATTGTGTGGATCATGACGTTATTCCCCCTTTTATTTCAACAGATCAAGAAGGTGGGGTAGTGAATCGTTTGCGTGGTATAAATGGTCCGCTTCCATCGAATAAACGAGTTGCTGAACGTTTAGCTGAAAGTGATGCATATTTTTTGTATATGCTACAAGCTCGACAAATGAAGGCTCTCGGATTTCATCTTAATCTTGCTCCTGTTGCTGAAAGTATTAGTGATATAAATAAAGACTTTTTAGGTGATCGTAGTTTTGGTGATTCAGATACAACTATGCGATACACTGTTGCTGCAGTAAAAGCGTATGAATTAATTGGGATTGGTAGTGTTTTAAAACATTTTCCTGGAAATACTAATATGGATCCTCATACAGGATTACCGGAGATTATGTGGTCTCCAAAACAAATTCAGGATATAGTTATAAAGCCGTTTTCATATTTTGTTTCTCAATCTCCATCAGGTATCTTGATGTCTCATGCACGAACTTCTGCATATGATAGTGATACGCCAGCATGTTTGTCTTCCTATTGGGTGCAGGAAATATTGCGTCAAAAAATGGGCTATACTGGTATTATTTTTTCAGATGATATTTTTATGGATGCATTGCAAAAAAATGGTTTTACACCTGAAAAGGCAGTCATGCTTGCAGTTTCTGCTGGTGTTGATTGTATTATGCTATCGGAAAAGCGTTTTGCATCTGTGGCAAAAATTGTTTTGGATACATATACAAAAGATCAAGAATTTGCTACTCATATTGATGAAAGTATAAGACGTATTATTTCATGGAAAATTGATAAAGGTATTCTTTCATTACAGAAAACAGAAGCTGGTGATTGGATTGTTGTTCCTGGAGAAATTACTGATCGAAAGGAGCGTTTGGCTGTATTTTCTGATGCTTATAATAAAAATATAGCATTATATCGTACTTATTTTATGGATTAGGATAATGGCACGGCAAAAAACAAAGCTGATAGGACAAGAAGGTTTTGATTCTTATTATGGAGCCTTATTTGGAGAGCGTTGGGGTGGGTTGCGTAATGCGTTATTAAGTGAACCTCTATATGCAGAATGGAGTGGAGGTGGTGCGGAGACGTATTATTTAGATCCGGGCTCTGTATTGGTGGCTTTTGCATTGCCTTTACAAGGTGCAACTCATATTTTGGATTTATGTGCTGCTCCAGGCGGAAAAACTCTGATTCTTGCAAGTCGAATGGATAAAAATGCTACCTTGCTTTCTAATGATCGCTCAGCAGCCCGCAAACAGCGTCTTACAAAAGTCTGTGATTCTTGTCTTTCTCCTGAGATTCGAGAAAGAGTTACCGTTACTTGTAGTGATGGTGCTACGTGGTGTTTACGTCAATCAAATTGTTTTGATCGAATTTTATTGGATGTCCCCTGTTCGTCTGAAAGGCATGTACTTTCTGATCAAAAGTATTTAGCCGAATGGTCACCAAATAGGATAAAATCATTATCGATAGAACAATGGGCTTTGCTTTCTTCCGCATATCGTATGTTAAAAGAAGATGGATATTTGATTTATTCAACTTGCGCTCTCTGTAAAACAGAAAATGATGATGTGGTACATCGTTTATTTAAAAAGTTTGATGGTGTTGAGTGCTGTCAAGTGGATTTTGATGAGTTATATACCTCGGTTCCTGACTCGTTACACTTGCCTGGAGTTGAAAAAACAGAGTATGGATACCATATTTTGCCAGATGTACAGAATGGAGCTGGTCCGCTGTTTTTTTCTTTAATTCATAAAATAAAATGAATATATTCTTTTTGTATTTAAACTTATTTATTGTTTTTTCATTTAAATAGATGTATAGTATAAGAATAGAGTTGAATAATTGAAGATGCAAAAGTATTTGAACCGAGAAGAAAAATTACAAGCAATACTAGAAACTGAAAAACATTTGGGCGAAATACAGGATGTTGATGTTCTTTTTGAGTCTATTCTGACAGAGGCTCGTAATATCGTTAATGCGGATGCTGGATCAATATATATTGTTGATCATTCGAATTTAAAAATTCGATATGCACAAAATGATACAAATCAAAGAAAGCTTGAGCCTGGAAAAAAACTTCCGTATACCTATTTTGCATTTCCAATAAATAAAAAGTCTATTGCAGGTTATGTTGCTTTGTCTGGTGAGCCACTTAATATACAGGACGCCTATGATCTTCCTAAAGATATGCCTTTTTCGTTTAATTCAACAACAGATCAAACAATAGGATATCGTACAAAGTCTATATATACTATACCTTTAAAAGTTGCATCTGGTAGAACGTTAGGTGTCTTACAGATTATTAATGCACAGAATGAATCTGGTGAAGTGATTCCTTTTGATGCGGATGCCGAATTATTTTTAAATCATTTTGCTAATAATGCTACGCAAACTCTTGAGCATGCGTATCTTACGAGTAATATGGTTAAACGAATGATGAGTATGGCTGAATTTCGAGATCCTAAAGAGACGTATCCTCACGTTATAAGGGTTTCAGAGTTTTCCTTGGAAATTTATGATAGATATGCATTTAATCACAATATACCACCGAAGGAACAGCACCTTTTTCGTGATAATTTAAAGATTGCGGCAAAATTTCATGATGCAGGTAAAGTTGGTATATCTGATATTATTTTGAAGAAAAAGTTTCCACGCTTTACAGCAGAAGAAAGATCTGTTATGCAAACTCATACTTGTATTGGTGGCCGTTTGTTTGCAGATGGTACAACATTGCTTGACAAAATGTCCTCTGAAGTTGCTTTGCATCATCATGAACGATGGGATGGTGGTCCTTCAGGGTATCCTGGTAAAATCGATCTTGCTGCTTTTGAGGTTGGAAAACCCATACCACCAGATATAGAACCGATGAAAGGTGAAGAAATCCCCTTATCAGCAAGAATTGTAGCTGTTGCTGATGTATTCGATGCGCTTAGCCATAAACGAAGCTATAAAGAGGCGTGGACAATAGATGATGCTTTCTCTGAGATTATTAATAATTCAGGTAAACAATTTGATCCTGAAATTGTAAAAGCTTTTATCGAAGTGAGAGATCGTATCTGTGCTATTCAGTTGGCATATCCAGATGATGATAATTAATATTTAGTGTTTTCAAATTCCTAGATAGTTTTATCGATGCAGTAGACGGTGAATCTCTCTATCAAAACAATTGGCAAAAGCGCTAAATTCTTTTTTCGTATATGAGTTTTTTACGTGACTGATTAATCCCAATTGCTCAAATTGAAGGTTCATATTACGTTCAGATAGCCGTTGTTTGATGTTTTCGGTGGTAAAGAGAGTCCCGCGGTCATTAATAACTTTTATATTTTTTGTAACTAATCGATCTGCTAGGGGAATATCTCTTGTGATAACAATATCAGTAGTATGAACATTATCAACTATATAGTTGTCTGCAGCATCTTTTGAGGTGTCACAAATGGTCATTGTAAAAAGAGTTGGCTTGTTTTCAACAGAAATTGATCTGTTTGCAACAAAATGAAGGGGGAGTGAGAGTTTTTGAGCATAGGTACATAGATAGTCTTTTACCATGCGAGGACATGAATCTGCGTCAACCCAAATAGTAGTCATATATTATTGTAATGCTTGATCGATTTTTTGGATCATCTCAAGTGTAAGACGCTCAGCTTCGGCATCATTGGTGTCTGATTTAAGTTTAAAAGTTTTTGCGTTTTGTGCTTTTTCATTGTATAACTCATCACAAATCATGATGCCTGCTAGAATTGAAATTTGCAAGGGATCCTTTAACATACCATTAGACTCAATGTGATTTGCAATGCGTGAATAATATGACAACAGCTTTTTTAGATATTCTTCATCTTCCGCTGCTTGAATAGTGAATGATGTTCCTAATAAATCGATTTTTAATTTACCCATAAGTATATATATTTGAGTAGATTAGAAAATATCAAATTGCAGATTGGTGCCAGAAGTATTTTGATCTTCCTGAGTATCTTGATCTAAATCAGAATTTTGATCTTGTTCACTTGATACAACAATATCATCACTTTCTTCTTTTAATTTTGAAGTCTCATCATTGTTTGTTGCATTTTGTTCTTGTTTGACTTGTTGTATCACTTCTGCTGATTCTGTTTCAGAAGGAAAAGTTTGCACAGAACTCTCCTCTGATGGGAGAGTCTGTGTTGGTACTTGACCGACAGCTTTCAATACTGAATTTTCAACAGTATTAAGTCGATCAAGAGCCTTTAATATGCCTTCCTCAATCTTGTGCTGATCTGCCTCAAATGCTGAGACCTGCTCCGTTTTTGCAGAGAGCGCATTTGTGAGCTCTGAACACTTTGTGCGCAAAGCATCGTTTTCTGCATTCAGCTGTGCAATTTTTTGCACAGCGCTCTCAACTTTTTGCTGCAAAAGAAGTACTTGATCGAGTGAAATCATACTTATGCCTTTAATGCGTTTTTAGCTGATTCTACAACAGCTTTGAATGCAACTGGATCTTCAATAGCCATGTTTGAAAGGGCTTTGCGATCGAGAACAATACCAGCTTTTGTAAGACCATCAATGAAACGTGAATATGAAAGTCCTTCATCACGTACAGCGGCATTGATACGGGCAATCCACAATCTGCGGAAGTTACCTTTTCTATCACGACGATCTACGTATGCATGACTTAAAGCTTTTACTACAGCGTCTTTTGCTGCTTTATAATTTGACTTGCGGCGGCCTCTAAAACCTTTTGCAAGTTTAAGAATCTTAACACGGCGATTCTTTCGTTTTGTACCGTCTATTGCTCTTGACATCTCTTACACCTCAACCATATGGTAGCATTTGCTTTCTGATTTTCTTTGCTGAAGCTTCAGCAAGAATTCCTGATGCACGGAGCTGTCTCTTCCGCTTTGGAGAACGTTTTGTCAAAATATGACGCAAGTTCATCTTCTTGTACTTGACTTTTCCGGAGCCAGTGAGTGAATAACGCTTGGCTGCGGATTTCTTTGTCTTCATCTTAGACATAATCTACCTTCTTTGTAGCTCCCTATCCCTAACGATTAGGGTAGAGGCGAGTTAGTTTTTGGCTTTTGAACCCAAAGTCATTGACATAAAGCGACCTTCCATAGCAGGTGCTTTATCAATAACAAATGAGCCTTCGGTAAGCCTTTTTTTAACCTCTTCCAAGACATCATAGCCGAGTTCAGTATGTGCAAGTTCTCGTCCACGGAACCGGATGGTAACTTTTACTTTATCGCCCTCGTCTAAAAATTCTTGTACATGTTTTGCTTTCGTATCAAGGTCTCCAGAACCAATTTTTGGTTGCATTCGGATTTCCTTGAGTTTCAATACCTTTTGATTCTTTTTGGAATCACGGAGCTTTTTTTCCTGTTCGAATCGATATTTACCGAAATCAAGTATTTTACAAACAGGTGGATTTGCATTAGGCGATACTTCAACAAGGTCGAGCTCTTGTTCTTTAGCCATTTTGAGAGCTTCTATTGTAGGTACAATACCTTTCTGATTGCCCTCATTGTCTATTAATCTGATCTCACGCACGCGAATCTGTTCATTGACTCGCTGTCCCTTATTGTCTGCCAACGATCCTCCTTGTGTTTGTAAAAACACGTATAAACGTAGTTAATAATATAACAGAATATTTGCTTTTGTGTAAAGGGTTTTTGTTGCTACTTGTGGATGTTTTTTATTCATGTTACATATTATGTATGTTTATTTTTTTAATTTGTGCATTGCCATTATTATCTATTTATTTATTTCGTAAAAAGACGCAACAAAATACACAGCCTCGATTTTATCTCTTATTTTCCTCTTGTGGTTTTATGGTTGCGGCTCTTCTGTGTACTTATTATTCTTTATTTTCTTTTTCAACAGCGATTTCCACGGCTTCTTTTTTACAGGCCTTTATGTATATACTGATACGGAAAATTCTTTTGCCTCAACTTTTGTGTTCCGTCGTTATATATTTTTTACTTACTATTCCAATTAAAAATAAAATCGAATTATATCTACCTTTCTTTCTTGCATTTTATGCGGTATATGTTCCCTATGACGTTATTATGGTTGCGGAAATATTTTCGTTTTATCAGCTTTTTTGTAAGCCGCTAGTCTATGGTCTTATGATATTGTGTTGCTATACTCTTTTGACTACACTCTACAAACGACAGGAAAGTGGAGATGTAAAGCGCGCTTTGCCTAAGATTGTTGTTTTGTTTGTTTTGTCTGTTATTTTTCCAGCTTTAATAGAAGCCTTATGGATTGAAAATATATTACACATTGGCTGGGCAGTTGTATTTGCAGGATATATTATTTTTTCTGTTATGCTGTTTTTACAGTCTAAAACAAACGAAATGGTATGATATAATAAAAAATCCTTCAGTGCTTTTTGAGCAAACTGAAGGATTTTTTTTATGTGAAGTTCTAGTCTAATGCATGGCCTGCAGAACCTAAAACATCGATGTTTTTATGCATGTACATCTTTTTAAGTTCTTCACGTGCAGGACCGAGGTACTTGCGTGGATCAAATTCTTCTGGATGCTCTGTAAGAATGCGTCTGATAGCAGCGGTCATTGCCAGACGTCCGTCAGAATCGATATTGATCTTGCAAACGGCAGACTGTGATGCTTTTCTGAGCTGTTCTTCAGGAATACCGACTGAGTCAGGAATTTTGCCGCCAAATTTTTCGATTTCTTTTACATATTCTACAGGAACTGATGATGAACCGTGTAAAACGATAGGGAATCCTGGAATCTTTTCCTCGATACCTGCAAGTACATCAAATGCCAATGGTGGTGGGATAAGAATGCCATCAGCAGTGCGGGTACACTGTTCAGGTGTAAACTTACAACGTCCGTGGCTTGTTCCAATTGAAATTGCAAGAGAATCTACACCTGTTTTTGAAACAAAGTCTTGGACTTCTTCTGGTTTTGTGTAGTGGCTTTCAGCAGAGCTTACCTCATCTTCGACACCTGCCAAAACACCAAGCTCACCCTCAACGGTGACGTAGTCTTTTTGAGAGTGTGCAAAATCACATACTTGTTTTGTGAGTTTGACGTTTTCTTCATAAGGAAGAGCGGATCCGTCGATCATAACAGATGAAAAACCGCTTTCAATACAATCTTTTGCAACTTCAAAAGATGGACCGTGATCAAGATGGAGAACGATAGGAATGTCGCATCCTAATTCATGAGCGTATTCCACTGCTCCACGTGCCATATTGCGGAGAATGAATTTGTCGGCATACTGTCTAGCACCTTTTGAAACCTGGAGAATGACAGGAGATTTTGTTTCAACGCAGGCTTGAATTATAGCCTGCATTTGTTCCATGTTGTTAAAGTTGTATGCCGGAATGGCATAGTGACCGGTGATAGCTTTCTTAAAGAGGTCTTTTGTATTAACAAGACCGAGCTCTTTGTAGCTTGTCATAAAAACTCCTTTGTATTGAATTATATTCATGGTACGTCAAAAAAAATAAATATTCAAGTTAAATATATTCTTGGAAAATAACAAAACAGTTTGACAAAGGTTCTTCTAAGAAATATAATTATAATGATATTATTAATTAGGTATAATTTGCCGATAGTAAAGAAAGCATTCCTTATATGGAAATAGGGAGTGTTTAAGGAGTTTTGAATGAAAAAGGGCTTTGTGGTCTTTATGCATTTGGCTCTCATTTTGGGATTCGCTGTTCCGGTCTTGGCTCAGCCGAGTTCAAAAAGTGTAGAGACTGTATTGATTGATAACTTTGATACCCCTGACCAAATGGAATGGACATGGAAAGTTCAGGCTAGCCGTTTCGTCGCTGAAGGTTATCCTATCCTTAAATATCATGAGGGTATTTCTAATTCTCTTACACCATTTGTAAAAGAGGGAGAGACTCCTCAGGTTTTGGGTGTAAAGGTTGCATTCGATCGCAAAGGTGATAACTGGTTTGAGATTTATCCTTCAAAAGATGATAAGCCGTATGAAATACCTTTTATCGGCAATGTGACTCACTTGGACTTCTGGGTCTGGGGGTCACAGTACTTGTATTTTATAGATGTGCTGGTACGTGATGCTGATGGTTCTGTTCATGTTATTCCTGCTGGAAATCTTGCATTTAATGGTTGGCGTAATATCATTGTGACAATTCCATCTTATCTTCGTCAGAAATCACGTTTGCATTCTGGTCCTGAATGTATGACATTCGTAGGATTCAGACTTCGTGCAGATGGTAATGAACACGCTGATGACTATCGGTTCTTTATAGATAAGTTTCAGTATACAACAGGCGCTCTGTCAAATGTATTTGATGGATATTTCTTGCAGAAAGCTGATTTCGGTGATGAAGAATCTAAACAGGAAGGACAATAATGATGAAAAAATATAGTTTATTAGTATTGCTTGCATTGTGCTCTGCTGGTCTTGTCTTTGCTCAGTCGAGCCTTTCTGATCCTGATCCTAGTAATGTTGGTAATGATTCTGCTGCATCAGCTTTGCGAGAAGTGTCAGTAGATAAGTTTGAACGTGAAGGATCTTGGAACGTAAGAATGTCTCCAGATGCTGGTGTTGTTAGAGGACGTATTTTTGAAGGTGCTCCTGCAGCAAAGGAAGCTTTGGACGATGATAAGGATACAAGTGAAGATACACATGTATTTGGTGTTAAGGCTGAGTTCTATCGTCGTGGTATTAACTCAATTTATGTACGTGCTGCCCGCCCAATTCCTATTGAAGGTGTAACAAAGACTGTGTCTGTCTGGATTGCAGGACGCAACTTGTCTCATGAATTGACTTTGCTTGTTCAGGACTATTTTGGCAATAATTATGAGATTTATATGGGACCGATGTCTTTCAGTGGATGGAAAAAGATGACAGTTGCAATTCCTCCGTCACCTGATGGTGTCCATGGTATCGTACAGTCAAGTGTTTACTATGGTGATCGTCCTGGTTTGCGTATTGTTGGATTTAGAATTGATTGTAATCCAGAAACTGCAATTGGTTCATATTATGTCTATTTCGATGGTTTGAGAGCTGTTACAGATTTGTATGATCTTGAAAATCGTGATTCTGATGATATGAGCGATAACTGGTAATAACCAGTTTGTGATTGGTAATAGAAAGGGATATCCTTTTTTAGGGTATCCCTTTTTTTTGCGGTTATATACTTCAAATGTGTTTTTTTTTAATATGATGTTCTAATCACTTGAAGATGCCTGTTTTAATGATAAATAATATACCCCTGTTTTGTATGTACAGAATGACTTATGTTCTAAGAGTGTGCTGGTATTTTTGTGAGAATTTTATACTGAGACTTCCGTATCTATTTTTTTGTATATTTTTTTTCTTCCACTTTTTTTTATAAATGATATAAGTCCAGTCTTTTCAAAGACCCAAAACATAATACGAATATTTTGCTGTAAAATTCGTGGTGTTGGTATTTGTTCTTTTATTAGTTTATATACTAGAGGACATGAGAATTCTTTTGGCAAATGATTCGGAAGTAGTTTTAGATAGTCATTTGCTTTGGTGAATTCATGTATAGTAATAATTTTGTCAAGTTGTTTGTCCACTATAATCCAGTTCTTTAAATAATGTCTGCTTTTATTTTGCAATTGCATGGGTTCTTTTGTTTTTATTCGTATTTCTGTTATATGTATTTCAGGAACGATGAGTGTAAAATTTTTATTAAGTAGGATAGGGTATAAACCTGTCAGTTCTTTGAATAAAGAGTAAATACTTTCTTTTTTTGGACTTTTTCTTCGTGAAATCTCTTTGTCAGTGTTTTCTGCGAGTGTTAGTATGTGTTTTTCTGCGATAATTGGATGAACAATAGTTACTCTTTTTCCCTTCTGCAATAAGTCATTAACTTTTTTATAGAGTTTTGAC
>JAILIC010000095.1 GCA_024695475.1 Treponema sp. | reverse complement strand
TAGAAGAGGTATTCTTAATAGCTTGATTCTCAAGACTTTCAGCTTGTGAAATTTTTTCTTGATATTTTTGAATTAATAACCTTTGCTCTTCAAGTGGTGGAATAGGTAAATTTGATTTTATAAAATCTTCAAAATCTACTCTCTGTCTGTTTGTAGTTCCATTACTTTTTGCCTGCCAGAATGAATTTATCTTTTGAGATGAAAGCAAAAGCACTAAAAATTGAGGATTTGCACCTTCTATGTCGAAAAGCCAAAAATCATTTGTTACAACGGCTCCATCCAAAAAATCAGGAACAATGCCAAAAGAACCGTTTCTAGCATCTATGCGTGAAATTATAAACTGTCCCTTTTTAGCTACAAATTGTCGTTTAGTACCAATTTCTTTTCCATATTTCTCACAACGCAATGAAACTCCTTCTCCATATTGATGAATGGTAATCTGTTTGTATAATACATCATCCTTTATCTCAATTGCATTTTTAGAGCGAACAAGATATTTACTAAGAGGAGAGTTTTTATATTTTCCCAAAATTTGATTAGATACTAATTCTGAAACATTCCATTTTATTAAGTTAGAGAATGATATAGTTTTCAATACAGAAGAATTCTCTACCATGACAGAACTTCCTCTACATTATTAAAGGTTCTTACAATAGAACCATCAGTTCCTACATTATATTTATAAAGAAGTGAATAATCATGATGATCCCAAAGTTTTACTTTATCATTATATTCAGTAAATTCTTCAACAAGCTTTGGCAGTTCATTATTTTCCGAGGCAGCTCCAGTTGTAGTAATACCAGCGTCATTTACCATTGCAATTGGAATTTCATAATCAAACAGTTCTTTTATTCTTGGTTTTGCTTCTTCAATAATCTGCTGTTCAATAAGATCAAGTGATTTGATAATTTCCTTTACTCGTGCTTTATCTTCACGCTTTTTAGAATCTACAAGTTTTTCTTTTTCTGCATTCAATGCGTCAATCTTCGATTGTTTTTCAGCTCTTTTTTCATTCAGTGCTTCTTCAACACATTTTGCATACTGTTTTTCTTCTTCATTTGTAAAGCGCTTAAAGAATACAAGACTTGGTTTTACTGTTGCACCTGCTGCAATAAAAACATCCTGAGGAATAGAACAAATTAAAATGATTTTTGCACGGCCTTCAAAATATTCACGAACTTTTGCAAGGTTTGATGTATTAAGAACACCTTCTGGTAATACCATCCCCATTCGACCACCTTTTTTTAATAATCTAAGGCAACGTTCCATAAAGAGAACTTCTGTAAGTCCAACATTCATTTTGCCAGTATCATACAAATCAAGAATCGGCTTTCCTATGTTATCGTTTACCTGTTTTAATGCATTGATGTATTCTTCTCCGTAGCGTTCTTTGTATTTTTCAATGAGATTTTCATCTGTAAAACGGTCTGCTTCTGTAATTTTAAGAGACTTATCAACACGAGAACCAAATGGAGGATTCGTAAGAATAACATCAAACCGTTCTTCAAAAATGCCATTTACATTTAAAAGTCCATCGTGATGATGAACTCCACCATGTCCGTCACCGTGCATTATCATATTCATTTTTGAAGTACGAGCCATACGTGGATTTGCATCAGTTCCATAAATACAGTTATGGGAAAGAGAGTACATACGGCTTTCAGGTATTTTCTTTTCTTTATTTCCAGCTTGTTGAGTATCCAGTTCTTTATTTATGATTTGTTGCATTTCATCAATATGTTTGTTAATTAACAACTGTTCTTCTTCAGATTTCTTATCGTAATCCTTTCCTTCAAGCTGTTTTCTTAATCCGTTTTTTATATCTTTTATATCGCGTTCAATCTTCTCACGAACATATTCAAATGCTTTAATCAAAAATCCACCAGAACCGCAGGTTGGATCACAAATAACCTCGCCTTCCTGTGGGTCAAGTATACTTACCATAAAGTCAACAATCGTTCGTGGAGTAAAGAATTGTCCAAGTTCACCGCGGAATGTTGTACCTAAGAATTGTTCAAAGGCAATTCCTTTTACATCATCTTGCGTATCAGAGAGGTTGTAATTTTCAAGTTTCTCAAGAATTTGTTCAAAACTGTTTTCTCTTATCTTAATTACTTCATTTTGTTCAAAAAGTCGGTCATCTTTGAATTCATCTTTTGTACTTCTGAACAAAAATTGCATATATTCAAGGTTTTTATCATCACCTGTAAGATTCGGTCTGATATTTTCTTCATAGAGTTTTTTACCGTTTATATATTCTGTTTTAGTAAAAACTTTTGAGCCTTGATTTTTTCGTTCCTCACGAATCTTCATAAAAAGAATCTTACTTATTTCATCAAATGCTGCTTCTGGTGAAAGTTTGTCATTATTTCTAATAATGTTATGACAAGATTTTAATGTTTTAGTAAATTCCTCGCGTGTAAATGTTTTTGTTTGGTTTAAGATTTCTGCAACTTTCTTATCACTTAGAGCTTCTTCTGCTGTCGGAATAGCAATAATTTCCTCAAGCCGTTTTGGAAGATAGTCTGGATCTATATTAAAGTATTTTGTTTCTTTTTCATTAGATGTTACAAAGAAACTTGCTCCAGCCCATGTTGCATAGTTTTGTCCTTGATAATAATCTTCTACTCGTACACGGACATTTTCTGCCTTTAATTCAATAACTATAAAAGCTCTTTTTTCAGCGATTTTATCTTCTTTTGTTTTCCAAATGACTAAATCAGCTCGAGCATTTCCATCGCCTCGAGCTTCTCCACTTGATTTTTTAGAAGTTGTAACAGAAACTTCCTGCGCCATTTGTTCTAGGGAATAACCATATTCATTTACAAGTTTACAAACCCATGCCTGTCTAACTTTTTCCTCCGGTTTTGAAACATGCCATGCATCTGTTAGAGGACAATATATTTTTCCATTTTTTTCTTGTACTGTTAATTCTGCCATATTAATACCTTTTTCCCTTCCTAATCCTCAAACTCCACTTCAACATCAGCTTTGTTGTAAACGTCAATTTGATGTTCAATATCAATCCTATTCACAAGCCACCCACGTAATGTACATAGTCTTATGAATTCTTCCATTCTATTTTTTCCATTAATCTCTTTTAAGGTAATAACAAGTCCAAAATTTAAGCCTTTCCCAGAATTACCTAAAAGTCTTTCCTTTGTCTTTAAACTTATTCCCCATCGTCCATCGTCATATACTTTTCTTGAACGTGGAGACGATTTTAGTTCTTCGCCTATCATTTTGATATTGTCCCATTTTCTATAAAGTTGGCGTGCTCGACCTTCTTTTAAGAAAAATTTACCTTCATCATTTTGAATATTGTTATCGATAGGTTTTATAGAGTTATCCTTTATACGACCAAAATGTAAATCTAATTCCGTATCGGTATAGTCAACGCCTTGATTTCGAGAACATTTTGGAAAGTAACAAAGTGTTGCTTTTGCAATAAAAGGTTGACTCTCCTGATAAACAGGTATTGGGATATTGTAATTATAAGTATCAAAAAGTTCAGAAACTTCTGAGATAACAAATCTTATTTCATCATTTTCGCATTGTACAATGTTGTCAATTTTCTTAGGAACTACACCATATCCAATTACTTCTGATGTAAATTCATTCTTTTTCCATCCTGCAGCTGAATCTATAAGCATTGCTTTAGCAACTTCTTTTGTGAGCCCCATTTTATAAATAAGAAATGCCATTTTTCTTGTAATCCAAGGAGCTGCAAAAGAAGTTCCATAAGTTGCCCTTTTGCCATAAGGTGCATAAACATTTATTCGGTCTTCAAAAGTTCCGCCGTAGTAACTTAAATCAGGTTTGTTAAAAAAAGAAAGAACAGGCCCAACTCTTGAGTATTCTGTTGGTCTTTGTTCAAAATCCACTGAATTAACTATTATCGAATTAATTGAATCAGCTGGTGCTCCAAGTCTTTTTTTTGAGATCTCTTCCTCAGGCTTATTTGTTCCTGATACAATAAAGACTACATCATTTTTAAATTGCAGTTCATCAAGCACTGCCGCTTCTGGAGAAATAAAATTTTTGTTTACTTCTAGTTCTGAGCCTAAAGAAAGATTCCATACTTTTATGTCTTTGTTTTCAGCAACAATTCTCTTTATAGCTCTCATTATAGATGAAGAATTATTTCGACCATTCTTTGCAACTCCAAAGTGCCGCACTCTAAAGTGTCCACAATTATCTTCAAGACGGGGATTTAAAGTCGGGCCATCTACAATAATCGATGTCACCATTGTTCCATGATCATAGTCGTTTGGCTTTAACTCAATTTCTTTTGATTGTTCGTTATGATATTCTACCCAATCTCTAAAATAAACCTTGTCATAAAAATGTGTATCAATAACACCTACAATTGGTTCGTTTGTTGGCCCAGTAATAGAAAAATTTGGATCCTCATCAATTTCATTAGAATCAACAGCTGGAATTTCAGTAATATCAGTAACAGCCATTGCTATCAGATATGGTGCCGCATCTTTTAGAATCTCAAATTGGTCTGGATTCATTACAAAAGTAATATCATCCAATTGTTGATATTTTGATTCTGATAATCCTATTTGGCGAAGAATTTGTGCAGAACGGACATCTGTTTCATAAAGAGTTACAATAGAGCGGTCTTCAATAGATTCTTTGTCTGTATCGATATTTATATAATCAACATGAAAACAATCTACCATTAAAGAGACAAACTTTGTTTTTGATATATTTGCTATAGATGTTCTGTTTGCATTTATGTCGTCAATTTGGGAAACAGATAATTCTCCCGAAAACTGTGTATTTAAAATTGTTATACAGTCATCAAGTTCTTCAACTGTTCTTTTTAATGTATCCTTATAAATACAGTGGGTAATAACATGCTTGATATCATCGTCTGTGGTATCAAAACGCGCTCCGACGATAGATTCATTTGAACCCTTTGTACTTTCAGATAGCAAATCTTTTATTCTATTACTCTTAGCTACAACATCTGTATAATGAACCGAAACCAATGCTTTTGTAAAAAGTTTTTTATCATTCCAAAATGTTATTAAATCAGAAATCTGGTTTCGTAAGTCTATAACATGAGACACTTTTATCTTTTGTTTAGCAGGAAGATTACGTGGTCCCGGTCTATTAGGATTACTGCGTTGTTCGAAATGACCTTTTAATTGAAGAACTGTATTCACTTATCAGGCCTCCTGCAATGCTCTTGAAACTTGACTTTTAGAAATACCAGAAAGAACTTCTATTTCTCTAACTGTAAAACCTTCTTCTTGTAATTGTTTTATGTCGACAGGTTTGTTATTTGTTATAGTATTATATAAACGTCGTAAGTAATCGAATTCTTCGTGTGGGTTACTAAAAGCTATAGAGGTCTTTATTAAGTTTTTAAGCTCCCCTGGGTAAGGAATCTGCTCCATTTTATCTAGAATTTTATTAAACAAACGAATGTTTCGTCCTTCTATTTTGAATTTCTTCAGAAAGAACCCAAGAATTATTTCTGCAATTTCATGTAAATCTTGATTTGTATAACGATTAAAATCTATACATGAATCAAACCGTCGTAATAGTGCTTTGTCAAACAAATCATAAAGATTTGTGGTAGCAATCATTACAATTTCTTCATTAAGACTATCCATCCCCTTTAGAACAGCAGATGTTGCTCGTCCCATTTCTCTGAGATCGTTTGAATTAGTGCGGTCTAAAGCAATTGCATCTATTTCATCAAAAAGAATAAGCATTTTTTCTGGATGAACTACAGAATTAATTTGGTTAAATAGATTTGCAATATTCTTTGCGGTTTGTCCTAATTTGCTATCTATAAGATTGTCAAAATCAACTATATACAATTCTCGTGAAAGAATACGGGCTACTTGTTTTACAGTTTCTGTCTTACCTGTGCCTGGAGCTCCATAAAATAAATATTTATTTACTCCCGCATTATGTCCTATCGCATTAACAATTCCTAAAATATCGCTTTTAATTACTTCTGGAAGTGGTAAAGGTTCGTCTGTATAATTTACTTTACGTACATAAGATAAATCGTTCTCACTCATCTGAGGAACAAAAGTATTTGCAGATGAGAGCAGTGCCATTATATATTCTGCCAATTCTTTATCACCTGCCACATCAAAATCATGAGCAATTTCATAGGCTTCATTACGAAAAGAGACATCATTATTTTCACTGTAATACTTTATAAGGTTTATTACATTCTTCTTTTTCATGAAGACCTCCTAGAACAAGTATAATTCAGCCGGGACAAATAATCAATATTTTAGGACATTAGATAAATAATTTAGCTATCATTTTTTTAGTTTCCCACATATTATTAATACTTTTTGATGATTTTCTTAAAGGGGAAATTTCTTAAATCAGACAGCCTATAGCAAGCTGCATTCCACCTTTTTCGTCAATAATCTACGAAAAATTGAATATAACATACAGTCAAATTCTACGAAAAATTGAACATAAAACCCCTTTTAGTGTAGCATCATAGTGCACCAGTCTAGATAAAAAAAAGCCCCTGGAAAAGTACTTCATATCGAAATACCTCTCCAGAGGCTAAACCTTGTTGCGATGACTTCTTATCGGATGTCATCATCCTTGCTTATCGGATGTCATCATCCTTGCTCATCGGATATCATCACCCTAGCTAGTCGGATGCCACCACCCTAGTTAGTCGGATAACGCCATCCTAGTTAGTCGGATAACGCCATCCTTTCTTTTTACAACTACCCCTTAATTTCTACCAGCGGACCATATCCCACCTGCGGTGTCATCAACGTTTTAGAATTACTGAGCTGGGTGCGGATTGCAATAGCATACTTTTGCCCAGCCTGTACCGTAGTTGGTACATAAAACTCTACCTTTTTAGGCAAGTTGGTTATCACCAAATGAGGATCTACCTTAATCCAGTCACTCTCATCTTCTGACAGATACCCGTCTGCAATTTCTGGTACAAAATAGACGCCATTATTGTCACCGCCCATCTTGAGGCGGGTACCCGTTATTCTTACTACCTTATCGATAGTCACGCTACTTCCATCCCCCTCTGCATTACTGGTATCTACCACTTTTTCAATTTGTGGACCAACAGCTGCTACAGTGACTTTTTCGACAACTACAGCAGCTGCCTGATTAACCAACTTTTCTGAAGGCGTAAAACGAGGAACAAGTGTTGGCACATCTTTTGTTTGCTTACCGCCAATACCGCCATTTGGTGCCAAATACAAAGTGCCCAATTCCAACAAGTTTACGGTAAAGCCCATGGCAATCATTGCTAAAATTTCTTCCTGCAAATACCCTGCGGTTACTTGCATAATGCCCTCGCTGATACCAGGACGTTTTTTTGCAATCATACCAATCAGGGTATTTAAGCCAATTGTTCTCCGTCCGACCCGGCCATAATAACCACCCTTATCTCCCATTCTGTTCTGATACAAAGTGACATTCAATGCGCCTTCTGCCTGAGTCCAATTGTTAATCTGATTCATACATACTCCTTTCGTTTTAGTTTTAGATTAGGTACGCCCATCGTCAAAAAACATACGTTTTTTTGCTGACCGTACTGCAACGCTTGTGTGGTGTTTGGATACACCCCAATGCTATGTCCATGTCATTGTCAGTCACCTCCGTTTGTCGTTGACGGAGATGACTATAGCAACTAAAAACGATAGTGTATGTCGTCCATCGGTCTACAAAATGTCAACTTTTGGTTGACAAGAAGGATCACCTTTTTTTAAGACTCCAAGCAACAGCCACAACTCATGCATGCTTCCAATTCCAAATTTTTCAAATATCCGATATTTATGAGTTTTAACAGTACTCAGACCAATTCCTAACAATAAAGCAATTTCTCTTTCAGTCATCATTTGAGTCATACACTCCAGTATCTGATTTTGCTTGTGCGTCAACTCATTGGTTGTCTCACAAATAGTGTTTTTGCGTTCATAGACGGAACGTGTTACATAGATTTTGCCTTTACGGATATGTTCATAACACAAATCAAACTCATCTTCCTGTGGTGCTAGCATGATAGAAACTCGATGTCTTTCTAACATACGTTCCAAGCAATAGCATATCAATACGGTATCACCCAATACAATAATAGGATTGGTAAGTACATGTAGATACTGCATATGGTGTTTTACTTCCCCATTTTCTAGTCCTGTAACAACAACAATAATTTCTGGATGAGCACTCAGATATGCAACAACCTCTGGCGTCGGACACATACAAAATTGCACACTCTCAGTACGGGTCACTTTACGGATAATGCTTTCGTGATAGCATTTTTGAAACTCCGTATACCCAAATGCATACGCTACATCTGTCGCCACTGTTATGTCACTACCAACTATACTTTTTACCTTTTTTTCCATTTTACAAAACTCCTTTTAACACTAAATGATTTACTTTCCTTAAAATGCAAGTTAGAAAAGTGATTACAATTTATAAAATACATACAGTCTAAACAATAGATTTTATCAAAAATCATACTAAAGTTTACAAAATGTCAACCAAAAGACGACATACACAGCTACCATTTTCAGATATCCTCATCGCCATCAATTGTTACGAGGAGGTATCAATGACAAAAAGAATGCAGGCATATATACAAACTGCACGCTCTTTACAGGAAGAACTGGCTCGTCCAAAAGACCAATATGCCATGCTCTTACCACACTTTGTAGACACTCCCTATCGCCATGGAGAGGAATCCATCGATGTAAGCGACTGCTCCGGCAGTGTCTGCGCGGTACTCAATACGGTCTATAACAGACAGATCCGGGTAAGGGCTGACGACCTGTACAAGTACTACTTTACCAAGCCACTGTACAAAGACACCGACGACATCGCAGCCGTTTTCTTTGTTGATACTCAGGACAAGGCAGTACATGTAGCAGGACGCATCTGTGCCAATGAGTACATGAATGTTTCCAGTGTCGAAAAAGCCGGTGGTCGCATACGGACACTGGAGTCTTTACTGTATATGTACAGTGATTACAAACCGGTGCTCCGCATATTGCAGGACGGGATATGGCAATGACACACAGTCCCGTTATTACCGCATCCACTACAGAAGAAGGTGCCATGTACCATAAAACAGCCGCACAGATTATCACCTATATAGGCAAGCGAATGCTCATGCTCATAGCAAAATTATTTAGCATGCAGACGGTACATACCGTGTTTATTACGTTGTTGTGCAAATGGGGTGTCATCAGCAGCGAGCAATGGATGGGCATCTTTATTGTATTGATTGTGCGCAGCGGCAGCGACCGGATTGCCGACAAATTGGGAGTGTCACTCCCTGATATTATTGCAGCTTCCAGAGGTGGCGAAAAACTCACCGGTGCTGCAAGCTATAGGAGTTATGAAAATGATACCATACAAAACACTGTTACAGACCATGGGGATTTGTCTGTTACTGGTCATTCTTCAGCCAGTACACGCAAGCGAATCATCAGGAGTGGAAAAAACAAAATCTCCACCATTCTTGACCAGGCAGGATATTGAAGTCCAGCTCAATGCTCTTTTGGAGGAATCCGTCAATGAGGCAATACAAGAGACGGTCAAAGCCGAACAAAAGGACTGTCAAAACAGAATACGACAGGAGCTCAAAGCTCAGGAAAACACACTACGCCAAAAATATGCCGGTAAAACGACATTTTGGCGGCACCTTGCCTTGACTCAAACAGCCGTCATAGCAGGAGCCATAGTCACAGGAGTATGTATGTCACAGTAGTAAGCAACAACATACCTTTATAAGGCACCCCAGGTCACCTTCAAGGATAGCAACCGCTTTGAAGGTGATCTACAGGTTATGCGCCCCCTTATCTCTCAAGACAAATAACCAAGTTCCACAACCCTACCGCTTGCCGATACAATGGTCAGGACAAAATACAGAAAGTCTGCCGGTAAAACAATTATTGACAACGCCGTACGACTATATGCATTATCTAAACAGTAAATATAGCCGTTCGCCTCTTTTTAAAGCAGCCCAACATATACAGGATAGTATGCAGGTAAATGATTCGCTTTTATTAGGTCAAGCAATACGTAATCGTCGCAAGGAATTGTCTTATACTCAAAAATATATTTCAGAAATCACGGGCTTTAGCATGAGCTTTTTGTCCGATCTTGAAAACGGTAAGGCAACATGCGAAATCGGAAAAACGCTTCATCTTATGAACCTTCTCGGTCTCAATGTATACGTAGAGGCAAGAGGATAGAAGAACTGCACGCCGGTATTAAAAAAGCTGTTTTAGACTCTGCAGATGAGTTATCACAAAGAGGTTTTACTGATGCTCAATCTATGGCAAAACAAATACTAGACAAAACCCATAATTTTGCAGATATCAAAGGTCACCTTTAAAGATGCCGACGAAAACCACAAACCGTACCGTAAAAAGATGTTTAGTTACTCTTTTTTGCCATAAGGGCGGGCAAAGACTTCCTGCGACAAGTTACCGGTAATATGATCGTCATACCGTGACCAGGAAGAGACTGCAAAATAGTAGATTGTACCAGACTTTAGCCCCGTCAGCGTTACCGAGTTAACGTTGCCGACATTAATAGGAGACGCTCCTTCAACAGCGATTCTTCCCAGATATTCCCCCGGACGCTCCCCATAATACAGGTAATAACCACCTGCAGTATCATCAACGGAAAAGCCCCAGCTGACCGTAACACTGCAATCCCCAGGCACTGCCTTTACGGTAAAAGGAGGCAGTGGAGCAGGACGCTCAGTATATTCCAATGTCAGTTCCGTAATGGAAGGTGTTTTTTTACCTGCACCGTCAGGATACAACTCAACGGCAACCTGAAAATACAAACCGCTGACATCACGTATTTTTTCGCCCTGAGTTACCGGGATCCACTCTGGCTCAGTATCAGTCCAACCAAAATAGTTATCTCCTGAGCGGACAAACAGACGCACATCAGTCTGCTCAGGAACATCAGTTACCGCGTCAACCTTATCTAAAACAGAGCCTGCCTTTGTCATCAAAGGCTGTGTAACAAAACGACCGCCGGACACATCATAGAGGTTTAAGTTTAAGTTAGCACCAGTATCAGCTGGAGACGGTAATGAACCCAAATGACGGACAATTCTAAAATCATCAAGACGACCGGTAAATGAAGAACACAGTTCAATATCAGCAGGTACGCCCAGTATCGGTTGATAGACAACTCCCCGTTCATGCCCAGTTGCGGTTATATACTGCAATGCCTCTATGCGACCATTGATACGATACTCCAAAAGACCAGTTTTATTATCAAAGCTTACTTTGTGCAATGCCCATTTATCAGGAATGATATTAGACCGGCTGGTAAAAGCGACATCACCGCTATTTGTCGTATAGCCATCAAAGATATTAGAAAAGGTCCACTCCAATTTGTTATTGTTAAAGAGCACAGTAATATTTTGATACATCGGATATCCCTGTACTCCCCGGGAAGAACGCCATGATAAAACGGTCTCGCCATTACCTGCTACGGACGGAGCAAGCCAAAACTCTAGAGAAAAGGAGCCTACGTATCCAGAGCTGCCAAACATACTCTTTTCGCTGCCATGCAGGATCATGCCAGTAGCAGTTCCTCTATTGAGGGCTGCGTATTTGCCCTGTGCGGCATCGCGAGTACGGACAAAATTGTTTTTGATGATTTTATATTTACCAGCAGTGTCTTCCATACCACGACTTTCAAAATGCAAAAGCATATCGGTATCATCGGTCATTGCCGGAGAATTAGTTTCGAGTTCCAGACAGGTATAGCCAAAACGTCCTTTCCCTGTTGTTATATGCTGCATCTCATACATGGTAGGCCAGCCAGACTTGCCTCCCAATACAAGGGTACGAGTCTCAGAAAAAAGAGGTATTTCTGTAAAAACTACTAGACAAAGTATAAGTAAAATAAGTATTTTTTTAATAGCATTTAACGTCATGACTACTGTTACTAATACGGCACGAGACATATTACACGCAACCGCATTAAAAGCCCCCTCTTCCAGTGGAGTATATTTATGGCGGGATCCCAAAGGAACCGTCATTTATGTCGGCAAAGCAAAAAACTTAAAGAACCGCCTCACCTCGTACTTTTCAGGACGAAAGGATATTAAAACCCGTATCCTTATTTCCCGGGCAGTATCTATAGAATATATCACAACAACAAATGAATACGAAGCATTCTTGTTGGAAAATAATCTTATTAAAAAATACACGCCTCGGTACAATATCAACTTAAAGGATGGTAAATCGTACCCTGTCATCCGTATTACCCATGAAGATTTTCCTCGTTTATATAAAACAAGAAGAATTCTTCATGACGGTTCCTTATATTTTGGACCCTTTCCCGATGTAGGTGCGCTCGACACCTTTATCGACAGTTTATATAAAATCTATCCATTGCGCCATTGCAAAACATTTAAGCGACGTGATACCCCATGTATGTACTATCATATCGGTCAATGTAAGGCACCTTGTTGCAAGGATTTTTCAAAAGAGTCCTACAATGAAATAATCGGAGAGATAGCTCAACTCCTTGAGGGTAAAGGAAAAGAAACCGAAGAAAAACTCACTGCCGCTATGAAAGATGCTGCCAAAAATCTCAACTTTGAAAAAGCGGCACGTTTTAGAGACGGTTTGCGGGCATTGATGGTCATGCAAAATCAAAACATCGTCGAGGGCTTTGATGCCGAAGACAGAGACTACATTGCCCATTACCGTGAAGGTGAATTGGTAAGCTTTACTGTCTTAAAGATACGAAGCGGCAAGTTATTAGGTCGTGATAATTATCGTACGGTCAGCCTCCACGAAGATGAGGAACTGCTCCCTGAGTTTATGAATGCGTATTATACCGATAAGGAGATGCTGCCTCCACATATTTTTGTACCGACGCAAGAAGGTCTTGAGTTTATGAGCCGCTGGTTAGACGAGACCTTCCATGCCAATACACAGATTGTGCTGGTCAGCGACCATATCGAAAATGCAAAACGACATCAAGCTGCCATGAACATGGCTTTTGAAAATGCACATGAAGACATTATACGGCGCTTACGTGAGCGTGGCGACATGCCTGCACTTGAGGAGTTAAAAACGGTCCTGAGGCTTGATCATCTACCGGTACGTATCGAAGGTTTTGATATTGCGCATATCGGTGGCAAATTTCCGGTTGCCAGTCTTATCAGTTTTTACAATGGTAATCCCGATAAACGCAACTATCGCTACTTCCGCCTTAAAACAACCAATGGTATCATCGATGATTTTGCATCTATGAGAGAGGCTGCCACCAGAAGATATACAAGACTGGTTAATGAGCAGCAGGATTTGCCGGATTTGATCCTCATTGATGGTGGTATCGGACAGGTCAATGCCGTACGCGGTGTATTGGATGCGCTTAATCTCGATATTCCTATTGCGGGCTTGGCAAAACGCGATGAAGAAATTTATCGGCCAGGAGATAGTGTTCCTATCTCATTGCCAAAACGCAGTGATGCTCTACGCTTACTGCAACGGGTACGTGATGAGACCCACCGTTTTGCAACAAGTCGTAATCAACGCTTGCGTACAAAGGAAAATACCGTTAGCATATTCACTGAGTTGCCCGATGTTGGTCCACAACGAGCTTTGGCTTTGATGAAGAAATTTACCACTTTGGAAAATCTTGCACAAGCAGAAGAAGCTGCCGTTGCTCAAACCATTCATGTTCGGGCACAACAAGCGTCACATATTCTGATGGAAGCTCGTCGCTTGCTTGCAGAGCGCCAAACAAAACAATCGATGGCAGAAGTATCCCTGCAAACTCCCGGTACTACTCCATGGAAGGCAGCAAATGCACAGCGTAACAGCAGTCTTGCAGATGCCGCCCTTGCAGCTGCAGAGCCAGATGCAGAATACAACGCTACTACATAGAATACAATACATACAAGGACTTACTTATGGCACAAACATACGTTACTACTGAAAATCCTCTTGGCTATGAAAAGATAAGCATATTGCTTCGAAAATTTGCAATTCCCAGTATCATCGCGATGCTGGTGAGTTCTTTATATAATGTTGTCGATCAAATTTTTATCGGACAAGGTGTAGGTTTTTTGGGCAATGCAGCCACCAATGTAGCTTTTCCGCTCATTACTATCTGTATGGCAATTACCCTGACCATCAGTATTGGTAGTGCAGCCCGGTTTTCGCTTGCTTTAGGACGTAAACAAGAAGATATTGCAGCGTCTGTTGTCGGCTGTGGTTTTTGCATGATGGTACTCTTTGGTATCATCTATGTTGTTTTTGTACAAACTTTTTTGCCACGTCTACTCTTGATATTTGGTGCAACTCCAGAAATATTTGACTATGCAGTTACCTACACACGCATTACCACCTTTGGCATGCCCTTACTGATAATCACTAATGGTATGAGTAATCTGGCAAGAGCAGACGGAAGTCCATTCTATTCAATGATTACTATGGTCATCGGGGCAGTACTCAATACCATTCTTGATCCGCTCTTTATTTTTGTCTTTCATTTAGGTGTTGCAGGAGCTGCATGGGCTACCGTTATTGGTCAGGCAGCTTCTTTCTTGTTTGCCATTCGTTATTTTAAGCTTTTTAAACGCGTACGCTTACACAAAAACGACTTTACCCTTTCGCTTACACAGATACGCACTACCGCTGCCATGGGTATGAGTAATGGACTGACACAACTGGCAATGACCCTGGTGCAGATTGTCATGAATCGATCGCTCGTTTACTACGGCGGACTATCAATTTATGGGTCAGAAATACCGCTAGCCTCTAGCGGTATCGTCATGAAAGTAACTGCCATCGTATTTTCGATCATCATTGGTATCATGCAAGGTATGCAGCCTATCATCGGCTTTAACTATGGAGCAAAGCTCTACGACCGCGTAAAAGGTACCTATAAGCTTGCTATTACCTGTGAGTTAATCATCTCTTGTACAGCTTTGTTCATATTCCAAGTGTTTCCTCATCGTATTTTGGCAATTTTTGGTAAAGGCAATGACTTATATTATGAGTTTTCAATCTTGTTTATGAGGTCATTCCTCTTGTTTATGCCACTTGGTGGTATACAGGCGATTTCGTCCAACTTCTTTGCTGCAATCGGTAAACCGATAAAAGGTGCTCTGCTTTCATTGACACGACAAGTATTTTTCTTAATTCCACTTGTCATTATCTTGCCGATATTTTTTGGCATCCGTGGCATCTTAGCGACAGCACCTATAGCTGATATGACTGCCTTTATCGTTGTACTCTTCTTTATCATCAAAGAGATGCGTTCAATGCACGAGTAATGCGTTTTACGCTATGCGGTGCCCGACATGTTTGACAACTTTCTGCTTTGTGCTACACTAAAGATATGAAAGATACAGTAAAACAAAATGATACAGGTTTTACACCACAACCATTAGCTGGAACAAAAAAGCGTGAATGGTTTGAGAATGAAGAGTTCTGGCAAAACTATGGTCCTATCATGTTTGACAGCAATCGGTGGGCTGAGGCGCCTACTGTTGCAGATGATATTTGTAAGATAGCAGGATTAGGCAAAAAAAGTTCTATCCTTGATGCAGGTTGTGGTCCCGGACGTATTGCCATCGAGCTGGCTCTACGTGGTCTTTCTGTTACCGGTGTTGATCTTATTCAATCTGAGCTTGATGCCGCAAAGGAATCAGCAGATGATGAAGGGGTCCACCTTAATCTTGTAAAAGCGGACTTACGTACGTATACTTCTAAAAAGAAATTTGATGCTGCCATTAATTTATATACGTCTTTTGGATACTGTGATACTATCGAAGAAGACATCTCAATACTCCAGCATATAGCTAAGACCATTAAAGATAATGGTTGGTTCATTATGGAATCTACCAGTAGAGAAATTGCCATTAAGTATTTTACTGAAGGCGAATGGTTTGAGCGGGCAAACAAGACCGTGCTTACCCAATTTTCAGTAGAGGGTGCATGGGAAGGTTTACGTTCCAAATGGATTCTTATTGATAACCATACCGGACAACGTATTGAGCATGAATTTGTTCAGCGATTATACTCAGCAGTTGAACTAAAACGTATTTTAATTACTGCATGCAAATTTAAATCAGCAGAAATCTATGGTGACTTTGATTTTTCGCCATATAATCAAAATGCACGCACCATGGTTATCATAGCTAGAAAATAGGACACCCATGTTAGACACTACACAAACTATTGCCTGTCTCTTTGACCTTGACGGGGTTATTCTTGATACAGAGACTCAGTACTCTGTTTTTTGGGTTGATACCTGTAAACGGTATCTCAATGATGGAAGTCTTGGTAATAAACTTAAAGGACAGTCTCTCGAACTTATTTACAAAACGCTTTTTCCTAATCAACCGGAGCTTTGTGCTAAAATAACGGAGCAACTTGATGCTTTTGAGGCTTCGATGAAAATGGAATACATACCTGGTTTTCCGTCTTTTATTACGCAGCTCAAAGAGCACGGGGTAAAAACCGCTATTGTTACCAGCTCCAATAAGGCAAAGATGCAGAGCGTAAAAAAGAATCGTCCTGAGCTATGGGATGTTTTTGACTTTGTACTCACTGCAGAACAGTTTGCCCATAGCAAGCCAGCCCCAGATCCATATTTATTGGGAGCGAAAAAGACACAGGCTGCCATTTCAAATTGCGTGGTCTTTGAAGACTCATTTAACGGGCTCAAGTCTGGCCGTGCTGCACAGATGAAAGTCGTCGGACTGGCAACAACAAATCCTAAAGAGGCAATTAAAGACTACGCAGATATGGTAATTTCAGATTTTACAGAGATAACCTATGATACAATAATTCACTTATAGTTTTATTTTGTCATTATGTATGAATGTAATTAAAAAAAGTTGTTGTTTGTGTTTATTCAGTATCCTCATAAGTGCATACACACTCTATGCACAAGCTCCTGAAAGTGTTACCGCTGGAGAAGATGACACGCAGTCTGAAGAGCCTGTAGATCAACTGCTTTCTTTTGATTTTTTATTGTTATTTAACCAGCTGACCAACCAAGGTTTTGGTCTTGGTGGTCAACTTGAGCGGCAGATAGTGCCACATTTTTCGTATCGGATGTATCTTGGTTCTGCAGTATTTAACACGCTCTATGAAAGTTACTATTGTACTACGTTAACCTTGTCTTTTTTTGGACATTATTATCCCTTTAGCCGACAGCTCTTAGGGTATTATGTATGTATGGGAGACAGTTTTGACTTTTTAGGTTATTTTGGTAATGGCCAAATGTCAAAAGATAATAACGGATATGTGCTTTCACTGGAATTTCAGTCAGGATATAAGTTTAATCTACCGCTTGGGCTTATTTTTGATATTTTCTTAGGCTATAAAATTGGTCTCTCTGCTGAAGGCGAAATATTTGGAACCGCCGAGTCTTATCTTAACCGTGGTATCCGCTATGGTTTAGGTTTTAGAAAATCGTTGTAAAAAAAAGCCCCGCAAAGGAAAACTCACGTCTCACCTTTACGGGGTCTTTGTATAACTGGTGTACTAACCGTTATCTATTAGTACATTCCGCCCATACCACCCTGTGGAGCTGCTGGAGCTGGAGCAGGAGGCTCTGGGATATCAGTTACAGCACATTCTGTTGTCAGAACTGTTCCGGCAATAGAAGCTGCATTGCTCAATGCAGAGCAAGTAACCTTAGCAGGATCAATGATACCAGCTTTGAGCATGTCTACCCATTCGCCAGTATATGCATTGTAACCGATGCCTTTCTTTTCTTTCTTTGCACGATCTGCTACTACAGAACCGTCAACACCTGCGTTTTCAGCAATCTGGCGGATTGGTTCTTCAAGAGCGCGTTTTACGATCTTGTAACCAACTTTTTCATCTTCTGTCAAATCAGCAGGGATGTTTTCGATAGCGCTTGAAGCTTCGATCAAAGCAATACCACCACCAGGAACGATACCAGCTTCGAGAGCTGCGCGTGTTGCTGCAATAGTATCTTCTACGCGGTATTTCTTTTCTTTCATTTCTGTTTCGGTTGTAGCACCAACATTGATTACTGCTACGCCGCCAGAAAGTTTTGCCAAGCGCTTCTGGAGCTGCTCTTTGTCGTAGCTTGAAGTGCTCTTTTCGATAAGGTGTTTGATTTCTTCAACACGTTCTTTAATAGCTTTCTTATCGCCAGCACCGCCAACGATTGTAGTGTTGTCTTTGTCAATCTTAATTGATTTTGCCTGACCAAGAACGTCGATATCAGCTGTCTCGAGCTTGAGACCAACTTCTTCAGAAACAACCTGTCCACCAGTGAGGATAGCGATATCCTGCAACATATCCTTACGGCGATCACCAAATCCAGGAGCCTTAACAGCACAAACTTTGATTGTTCCACGGATTGTGTTGAGTACCAATGTGGTCAATGCTTCACCGTCAACATCTTCAGCAATGATTACCAATGCACGACCCTGGTTTGCTACTTTTTCAAGAAGTGGCAAAAGATCTTTCATTGTAGAAATCTTCTTGTCATAGATGAGAACATATGCATCGCTGAAATCAGCTTCCATTGATTCACGATCGGTAACAAAATATGCTGAGATATAACCACGGTCAAACTGCATACCTTCTACTGTATCAACAGTCATTTCCATGTTCTTTGCTTCTTCAACAGTGATAACACCGTCTTTGCCTACCTTTTCGATAGCATCAGCAAGCATTTTACCAATTTCTGGGTCATTGTTTGCAGAGATTGTTGCAATGTTTGTAACATCTTCTGAACCCTTTACTGGTTTTGCATTCTTCTTTATTTCATCGATAACAAGGCTTACAGCCTTATCCATACCGCGTTTTACTTCAATTGGAGTCATTCCAGCTGCAACTGATTTAAGACCTTCACGTACCAATGCGTATGCCAATACAGTTGCTGTTGTTGTGCCGTCACCTGCATCATCATTTGTCTTTGAGGCAACTTCTTTTACAAACTGTGCACCCATGTTTTCATAAGGATCTTTTAATTCGATATCCTTAGCAACAGTAACACCGTCTTTTGTAATTGTTGGAGCACCATATTTTTTGTCGAGCATAACCATGCGGCCACAAGGACCGAGAGTTGTCTTTACTGCGCGTGCAATCTGTTCTGCACCAGAAAGCAGTTTCTGACGTGCTTCTTCACCGAATAATAACTGTTTAGCCATTTTCAATTAACTCCTTGATATTGTTAGCCTGAAAATAAGGTATACTTCCAAGCGTCTATTAGCTATACCATAAAAGATATAAAAAATTGTGCCTATCGGCAACATTTTTTTTATAAAAAGTCACGTATATTTAGACCGCTCTTTACAGTCTTATGATACGAGCATGTGAAATTACTTCGTTGCCTTCTTCGGTAATCAGGACATCATTTTCCAGACGAGCCCCTCCAACGTCTGCATTGTATAAACCTGGCTCTAACGTAACAATCATACCTGGTTTAAATACATTTTCAGGGTTGCCGGACACACGAAGTACTGGTGCCTCATGGATTTCCAATCCAATTCCATGTCCTAATGAGTGAGGCATAACGTCATGACTTTCGGCAAAAAGCTCATTTGCTTTTTTTGCGACAGACATGATAGGTACATCTTTTTTGTACATATCCAGACATACATCGTAGACATGTTGTACCGCCTGCAGCAAATGTTCCTGCTCATCGGTCAATGGACCTTTTGCAACAGTAATAGTTGTATCACTGGTATAGCCATTGATAACAACACCAAAATCCAAGATGGACAAACCGGTATCAGGCCAAAGCCCTGCGGTATAATTTGGAAAGCAATGGATTGCAAAACTACGGCTCGGACCGGCAGCCAATGTGTCAAATCCTGTACGTTCACAGCCATGCTCACGACAGACTCGCTCGATTAGTAATGCGACATCAGTCTCGGTTTTTATCTGTCCTGACTTAATCTGCTCCTCGATAGTATCAATGATGATATCGCCAACCCGGGCAGCTTCTTTGGTACATGCTATCTCATACTCATCTTTTACCGCACGCAATTGCTCAACATATGAATGGACACTCTTTTCACGGCAGCGCACATCCCATTCTGACAATGCTTCTACATAGCGCAAAAACAATGGGTATGCTGTTGTATGTGGCAAATCACAGGTCATTTTGCCAGATACTTTTACTTTGTTCAAAACGGTTTGTACCGCAGTGACATTTACCCGACCATACTTTGTATAAGGAATAATCTTATCAGCAATGGCCTGCTGTTTTGCAAGGTTTTCATCCCAAGGAATCAAAACAGCTACATCATCACTGGTAAAAACCAAAAGACCATCTGATGAAAAACCAGTGAGGTAGCGAATAGCAGGATCCTCACATCCTTCTGTATGTTCAAAGACAGCCACTGCAATATCATTTTTTTTCATATACTGAGCGACTTGTGCCCTACGCTGTGCATAATAAGGGCGTAAATCTTCTTTTGTGACAGTACGTATGTCCATAATACATTATCCTCGTTTAAGCTTTGTTTGCACTTTATGTATAATGGTTTCCACTGCGGGATCATGAAACAAAATCAAAAGCACAACACCAATGGCTGCAAAAATGACTCCCGATACCAAGAGAGGAATACCATAGGCAAACAGTCTATTGTATGTACTAAATCGTTGCAAGAGACTTGGTCGTAAAAAATAAATAGGAACTGAAGCTATCAATGAAAATACGACTAAGCGCACGGTATATCCGATGGTTATTTTCAGTATCGATCCTATGGCAACCGACGGTGTCTTTCGTAAAAAAATAAAAAGAAAAATCGTATTTGCAAAGCTTGCCAAAGTCAAAGCAAGAGCAATACCACCACCTTGCATAGGAGCAACTAACAACAATGCAATGATGATATTACAGCCAAAACCAATAATACCAGCAAGTGTTGGTAATTTAGTATTACCCTGTGCGTAAAAAGCTGGGGCAATGATACGGTTTAATGCAATAAAGGTCAGTCCCAAGATATGATACTTAAAGGCTGTCAACGTTAATACAACAGATTCTTCAGTAAAACGACGGCTCTTATATACCAATGAGATTAATTCCCTGCCTTCTACCAGTGAAAAAAAGGTAACGGGAACAGTAATAAGGATTATAATCCGTATTGCCTGCGAAAGCATGTTGCCAAAAGCGTCCCACTCCTTGCGCTTTGCAAGTCCGGACAAATCAGGCAATATGACCGAAGCAATAGAAACCGCAAATACACCAAGAATAAGTTCCTGCAAACGTAAAGAATACTGCAAGCTTGAAACAATACCCTCACCCGCTTTACCGGCAAGCGCAGTAGATACTATGTCATTAAGCTGATATGCTGCCATTCCAATAATTGTTGGTCCGACAAGTGAAATAACTTTACGGGAACCAGGGTTAGTAAAAGCATTTTTCAATGATGTCAACGAAACGGTCCAGCCTGTACGGATGACAAAAGGAAGCTGGAACAAGGCTTGTACCGTTCCTCCTGCGATAACACCAATGGACATCGCTCGTGCTGGATTTTCAGAATACGGAGCCAGTATGTATGTAGCACTTATTACGATCGTATTAAAGAGAATCGGTGTAAATCCTGATGGTGAAAAAATATTTACTCCATTCAGTATGCCCTGAAAAAACGCTGCTATCGAAATAACAAAAAGATAGGGGAACATGATACGAGTTAAGACAACTGTTTCGTTGATAACAGAGGTATCCGTCTTATTGAAAAAAATACGTACGATAAGTGGAGTAAAAATCATTCCCAAAACGACAAACACTGCAGTTAAAAATGATACTAATGTAAAGGTTGCTGCAATAAACTGCTTTGTTTCTAAGCGTTTTGCGTCAGTGGCAGCATCTTCGATATAACCTCGAAAAGTCGGAATAAACGCAACGGATATGCTGTTTTCCGCAAACAGGCGTCTACATAAGTTTGGTATAAGGAAGGCAATACCAAATGCATCTGCCAGTTCAGAAGTGCCCAAAAAGCGGGCTTTTGTCATCTCTCTGACCAGCCCTAGTATACGTGATATAAAAATAAGTCCGGTCAGTTTTATGCCGGACAATGCCAGTGATTTCTTTTTCGATGATGTCTCAGTATTCATATGATATAAAGATATAGAGGTTGCTTTATTTTATCAATACACAAGTGTATTTCAAAAGCCGCTGTGGTATTGTATACTATCCCCTATATGGAAAACGAAAATACTAATGGAAATGATATCGTCATTTATACCGATGGTGGTTGCTCTGGTAATCCAGGTCCTGGTGGTTGGGGTTGTGTCATTTTATATGACAATAAAGAAATACAAAAAAGTGGTGGCGAAGCTACGACAACAAACAATAAGATGGAGCTTTCTGCGGTCATAGCTGCTTTTAGCTATATCGCACAGACACCAGAGTTACATGATCGTCCTATTACCGTATGTATCGACAGTCAATATGTAAAAAACGGTATCACGGCATGGATAAAAAACTGGAAAAAGAATGGCTGGAAAACTGCCGACAAAAAGCCAGTAAAAAATCAGGAACTTTGGATCCAACTTGATACACTTACCTCTCAATTACCTATTACCTGGAAATGGGTAAAAGGTCATGCAGGAATAAAATATAACGAAATTTGTGATTCTTTGTGTCAAACTGAGATAAAAAAGTTCCTATAATCGACATATGCACTTCTATATATATACAGAGGTGCATATGATTTATATATCTCCATTATGTATACTGCTTTGTGTGGTAAGCAGTATACGCTGTACATTACCACCACAATCACTTTCAGCCACAAACGAAAAGGAATCGTATACCTGCATACTTCCTGATTTTGCTGATTGTGTGCAGTGGTATATCGAATGGACTGGTATTGAAAGTGGCAGTTGTACGATAGATGGCAAGCAGCACAGTGTTACCCTATCTATCCCCAAAAATCATGTGATGGCAATACAAGCCTATCCCATTACACAACATGGCAACTGCCTTACCAGCGTGTATTATCCAGCAGGCTGCGTCTATCCTTTTGAGACGGTGGCAACCTGGCAAGGTGGCTATACGGCAACTATGTTATCTTCCATATATAAAGCGAGTACGTCACGTGATGAGACGGCCAGCTTTTGCAATTCCTTTAACTGGCGGCGCTTTACTCAAACGCTTATCGAAAAAGAGCAAAAAAGCACACAGACTTTTTATAATCCCTGGTTATTAGACAAGCAAACTATTATTAATGCAATTACCAGTCACACTTTTACTGTATACAAACTATCTCTAAAAAACATCGAGTCACTCACGCTCTCTGAAGTAGCACCCGGACATACACTGCGCAGTCGTTACATTCCTGAACAGGACTGGATAACACAAACGGATACGTATACGATTTGTACCACAGCAAGTCATTCGATTTATTATATCTATGACACAACACAGCTCATAGAACTGTATAATCCGTTTATACTCCACGGGAGCAAAAGAACGCTTGCAATAAGACCCCTACCGCTATAAACTAATAGAATATGAATTGTTCACGTATTTTTCTATCGAGCCTCTTGTTGCCGCTCCTTATACTGCCACTGTCTTGCAAAAAAAAACAAGCAGAGCAAGCAATCGATACTACAGCCCTGTTTGCTGAAAAAGAGACCACCCATACGTGGTATTATGTAACAAACACCGGTTACAACGAAATCGATTTGCCGCAAAACGCCCCGGAAGTATTTGAACAACCATGGACCGAGAGTATCCGTATCGCATCGATTGTTTGTGCAGCGGGAGACGGTCAAAAGGATGCTCCTGCATACGCCTTAGTAAATAGAGTTGGTATCATCACTTTTAATGATAGCTCATTGCAATTTCATGATGACAATGTGCTTTTTTCTAACTCTACCGCGACACAACTTGTTTTTGTTAATAATGCACCCGTTTTTTCGTTATATCGCAATTCGTTTTTTAATACCAATACTGCAGAAAAAGCAACACAGCGGCCTTTCTTGGTACAATATAATCCAGAGGCCCAGCTTTTTTATCCATTGATAAGCTATGACAACCTCAAGCTACCAGAATCAGCTGAAATAACCAGTTATACCTGGAACGGTACCAAGCTCTATGTATCAATTAAACAAAATACTCCAGAGCGTATACTCTTTTCATATCTCAAAGTAACTCCCTTACTTCCTTTGCAGGCACTTAATCCTGCTACGGCACAGAATAAGCTTACCAGTGAAAAAATGTCTGCAGAGCAGTTTAGAGTCATACAAGATACAGTTCCATTCCAAAAAGCTCCCGAAAAGCTACAGACATTACTCAAAACACTTCCTGACTCTTTAGGCTTCTATATCGATTGTTCCCAGGCTGGCGGTACTTCTCCTATTACGTATATCCATGCGGGTAATAGAAGTGCTGATACGACGATTATAGGCAAGGCTGTTATTGCTGACACATGGACGGCTGCCATATTTTCCGATGGAACTGTGTACTTATGCGGTGCTTTAAGTAATCGCACGACGCTGTTGGACGGCAGCCCTATTTCGTTTAGGCTGCCAAAACTTCCTGTCGGGTATCAATATGGCGACTTTGCCATTTCAGGGACAACACTCTATGTTGCCTGGGAAGAAACATCGTTTTATAAGACTGGGCGTGCAGGGTTTATACAGATTGATATGGATACGCTGTTGTACCACAACACTGCTTTAAGAGAACACGATGAGCCATAAATCCACGTTTATCGCAGTCTTTGCAGCACTCGTATTGCTCTGTTCTGCCTACGGGGCTGACCGTGCCTTTTTTGTCACCATGGGGCCGCAGCTACTCATAAATACGGAGAGTACCACAAAAAGTGCACCATCTCCCCTGCTCTTTACTATAGGAGCAGGTATGAAGATACCAGACTCATCTCAAATATCATTTGAACCAGCCATTACTTTTTTTTCCACCTATTACCTCTGGGACGGCAACAATGCACTTCCTGCAGAAATAGAAAATAGAACAGCTTCAGTTTTTGCTTTTATGTGTGATGTACCTGTTGTATATACATGGAAGACGTCAAAGCAACATCAGTTTGAAATAGGAGGGGGACTAGCTATACTTGCCCGTTTTGCCATACTCGCTGGCAATGTCTCAGCTTCTGACACTGGTACCAGCGGATCTGCCTCAGACGATGTCAGTGAAATCAACTCATGGTTTTGGCAAAACGCACGGTATCTCTATCCAGAAATCACCGGTTCCTGGTTATATACGGTAAGTTCGCGATTGCAAGTTGGTTTTACACCCCGTATCTATATTCCATTTGGAAGCCTCACCAATGGCAGAGGTCTCGATGGCATGATAGTACAAATAGGTGCAAAAGCGCTATTTAGATGATATGACCCGAGATAATGTTATCTGGTGATCTTCTGACGGCTGACAGCCTTGTGGAGTAATCACCACGGGAGTCATAATAATACGATCCTTATTATCTACCGTTTCAACTTTTTTTGTTTTTTGATTTATTTTTTCTATTTTTTCATATGCCAATTCATAATTAGGTGAAAAATAGGGGCGTACGGCAGTAGATCTAAACGTAATAATCGCATGAGTACCGATATCGATTCCTACAAACTTGCCATTATCGGTAGCGGTATCACCTGATACCGTATACGAAAAACCTGAAAAATCAACAGAAGAACCATCTGCAGTCGTCCAATTGCTTTCCTTAGTCAATGTCCCAATATAGTCATTTATACTGTACTTTTCGGTATCTGTCACAAAAGTACTTGTTTCTTTCATACGTTTATAACTGCCGTTCCACAAGTTACTTTCGTCAATGGTCATACCCAAATCTTCTTGTAATCGAATGGTAATTTCGTCCATATCAAGCAAAGAAATATAAAAGCGACGATGCAAATTACCCATTGAAGCATTTTCAGCAGATATGGTCATTGATGTGCCATTAATAAAACTATTGCCCCAGTTATAGACTTCTTCTGTATCAGCATATAACTGAATAATTTCAGAATTATCATAATCAAACGACATATAGCGAATGCCTTTTCCTGTATTTGTCGTCTTATACCAAAGTCCATTCAAAAATGTACCGTAGGATTTTTCAGTGCCATCAAGGCGGGCAAGATTCTTTGTTAACTTTTTGCTACCAGAAATGCGAATTTCATCTGTCTGCACATACTTTTTTGCCTTTGAGCTCCACTCGTACTTTGTCTGTAACTGGTCGCCAGTTGGATGCCCAGCCTCATCCATCGGTGAACTATATACCCACACAGGAAAACTTGCTCCCATGGATTGTGAAAGCTCATACGACTCAGGACGTTGAGACTGTTGGATAAAGATGGTACCGTTTGATTTAAAGTTGCCAATATTTACAAGTGAAAAATGTTTTCGAGAGCGTTCTCCCGTATAGATCTGCATAACGCTTTCGCCACTATTGGTTATTCCCTGATATACCAATGCCAAGCGATGATTACCAACAACATCAAGACAGTTATAGGAAAAAGACTTTACTTGTGAAATTTGAGTTGCAATTTCTGAGGTACGTTCATATGCGCCGGTCTCAGGATTATACAAGCCAATTAACAAGGTCACATATGGATTAGTTATTTTTCTAATAAGGTTGATTTGGTCTTCTCGTGTATCACCATCAAAGTCAACACTTAAAATCCCCAGCAAGGTTTCGTCAGAGGCAAGGGGAATAAATGATGTCAAACTCGTATCATCACTCAGGTATGCATCATTTTTACTTTCATCATGAGAATTATCGACGGAAGGTGTTACTACTTGAGGCTGTACATACCGTGGAGCTACTTCTGTTTTATTTTTATATACTACAAAGGCAACGACGAGTGCCCCTGCTATAAGGACAAATATAATAGGAACAATATGCTGTTTCATGTAGAAACTATTATACAGTTATTACCAGTCATAAACAAGATTATGGTTTCCATAACAAGAGCTCCACAGGTAATCTTCACTGGTCAAAGCAGACTTCGCTTATAAAAAAAAGCCCGCTCAAAAGAGAGCGGGTTAATTCCGGAATCTTGAAAGTAAATTAGTTAGCACTTGTTGCAGCTTCTGTTACCTGCTTTGGTACAGTAACTTTCTTTACGATAAAGCCACTGCGCAGACAGCGTGTGCAGACATTGTAAGTACGAGTTGTACCGCCGATTTCTGTTTTAACTTTCAGCAGATTCGGTCTCCAAGTACGTTTTGTATGGTTAAAAGATTTACTAACTTTGTTACCGTACATTGGATGTTTTCCACAAATATCGCATGATCTGGACATATCCTTACCTACCTTTTAGTTTCACGTGAGTTCAACAATAATAACTGAATATAGCAAGTATGTCAATGACCATGCTGACAGTTATGTATATAGGGAGCTAGTGATTTTATGAGCCTTTCATTATAAGCAGGAAGTGCACCATCATGAGAAACAACATAGTCTGCCATAATGGTACCTGCCTGTAATGCATCTTGGACAGAGTGTCCGTTTGCCAGTGTTGCTAAAAACGCTGCGGAAAAACTATCACCTGCTCCAACAGTATCTACTACTTTTACTGCAGAAGGTTTCTGCTCATAACGCGTTCCATCAAAGTATGCAGCCGCACCTTTTTTACCGAGTGTTACGATGACTCCTTCAAGAGAAAACTGTTTTATAAGTTTTTCGATAAATGCTTCTGGAGAACCATCATACTCGAGTAGTTTTGAGAGTATAGGCACTTCCTCGTCATTAAGTTTTAGGATGTCAGCAAATATCAGTGAGTTTTTAATGATATCAGTGCTATAAAAGTTTTTTCTCAGATTTATATCAAAAAATACGATGTCAGCTTCAAGAATGCTAAAAATTGATGATAATGTTTGTCTGCTGACCTCATTGCGTTGTGCCAGGGTACCAAAGCAAAACACACTCCAATGGGTATTTTTAATGCTTTCGAGCTGGTCGTCATTGAGCGTGATGCAATCCCATGCACAAGGGGTATTAAATTCGTACGATGGAATGCCATTTTCTAAAGTAACTTGGGTAAACCCTGTCTCAACTGCTGGAAGACTTTGTATATATTGGGTTGAGATTTGTTCCTTTTTTATTATATCAAGTGCCTGAGTTCCTAATAAATCAGAACCTACTGCAGAAATCATAGATGTTTCAAAACCGAGGCGATTGAGATGACCTCCGCAGTTAAGCGGAGCACCACCAAGACATTTTTTTTCAGGAAGAATGTCCCATAAAACTTCTCCAAATGCGAGTGCTTGTTTTTGTTGTGTCATAGTATTCACCTTTTTGTTTTTTACATTGTTTATTCTACTCGTTTTTTAAATAGAGGAAAAATGATAATTGTCATATTTAAACGTTTTTTTTTAATTTTTGAGAATACCACCTACAATAATACGACTGACAAGACCCGCTTTTCTTATAGCTTTGACTTTAAAGAACAGCGGATCTTTACGTTCCGTATTATAAAAGCTTTTCTTTAGTCATAAAAGCTACAGAATTTGCCCAATAGTCAGTAAAAAAGCCGTCCACATTAAGCTCTACCAAGCGACGTAAATCTTCTTCTTTATTGACCGTATACACAAATACTTTAAGGCCACGTTCATGTGCTTTTTGTATAAACTCTTTTGTTACCGTATCATACCACAGATTTACTGAAAAAGCATTCATCTTTACAGCAGTCTCAAGCAGCGTATCATTATAGTAGCCACCTGTAAGAGCTTTTTTTACTTCATCCTTAAGGATTTTTGCAATAGACGTATCAGTAACTTCTTTATCAATTACAGCACAACTTTCTTCATAATTAGTCGTAAACGGAAGCATAAAGTTTTCTTCACCGTAATTAAAAATCTTAGAAAAAAGTTCATCTCGACCAGGCAAATCAGGTAATAAGGTTTTTCTGCGGATTGAGCCATCTAATAATGCAATTTGTATTTTGGGATTAATCTCCCTCATACCTTCAAGCTCACCCCAACTAAAAGAGCTTATAAGATAGTCGTCCAAATCAAGTTTACCACTATCAATATATTCTTTTATCAATGTACCGGCAGCTTTACCGGTATCATCACCCTTTAATTCCAAATGAATTGCAGGGCGATCTTTTTTTTCATAAGAAGCACATAAATCAAAAACTTCTGATAAAAGAGGGATGCGATCAAAACCATCTTCTGTTTTACCGGCATAAAGAGCACGGATTTCTTCCAAATTCTTTTCGCGTACAAGACCGGTACCCGTAGAAACTTTTGAAAGATTGAGATTATGAACAACAACCATCTTTTTATCTTTTGTAAGCTGGACATCAAATTCAAACGCTTTGGCGCCTTCACTTATTGCTTTTTTAAAAGCTCTAATTGTGTTTTGATTATATCCTCTGTAATGACATCCTCTGTGACCAATAACTAACATCAACCGGCAACTCCATAAATAGCATTAGGTACAACAAGTGTGAACCATGGAATGTATGTGATAACAAGCAATGTTATAAGCAATGCTATCATAAATGGCATACATTCCTTTACAAAATCGCCGACTTTACAATCGGTGATACCACAGCAGGTAAACATCATTGAACCGAACGGTGGTGTAAGACCACCAATCATAATGTTTACGATACAAATAAGTCCAAAGTGAATTACATCAACACCGAGGGTTGTAATTACAGGAACAAGGAGTGGAGCAAGTATTATAAGGGCAGCACCACCTTCAAGGAACATACCAAGTACAAGAAGCAAAATGTTAAATATCATCAGCATCACGTATTTATTGTTGGTAATATTTAACAAGAATGCTGTCAATGACTGTGGGATACGTGCATAATTTAAGTAATAGCCAAACACATTTGCAGCAACAATAATTAAAACAACGGTTGCTGTTCCGTAAACAGTCTCTTTTAATATAGGTATAATATGTTCCTTTTTAAGGTTCTTATAGATAAATTTTCCAACGATGATCGTGTATAAAACAGCAATAGCTCCGGCTTCTGATGGTGTAAATAAACCAGCCCTCATTCCAAAAATGATACCAAAGGGGAAAAGCAAAGCCCAGATTGAATCGATCGCTTGCAATAACAATTCCTTTGGGGTTGCTCGTCTTGGTCGTGTAGAACTATAGTTGCGTTTTTTTGAAATGACATGAACGGTAACCATAAGACTTACTGTCATAAGAACGCCTGGTACATATCCTGCAGCAAACATACGACCTACGGAACAGTTAGCAATAAGTGCGTAAACGATTAAGTTTATTCCTGGCGGAATAACTGGTGTTACCGCAGAAGATGCGGCTGTAATAGCAGTAGAAAAAGCCTTACCCATTCCACGCTTTTCCATTTCTGGAACAAGGAGCTTACTTTCCATGGCGGCATCAGCATTCGCGGAACCAGAAACACCACCCATAAGCATACTGAGCAAGACGTTTGATTGTGCAAGACCACCCGGTAGATGACCGGTAAGAACATCTGCAAATTGCATAAGCTTATTACTTATACCACTGTAGTTCATTATCGATCCTGACATTACAAAAAAAGGAATGGCAAGCAACGGAAACGACTGAGTACTCGTTACAAACTTTTGCAGAAGCAAGGCAACGGGAGTACCGGTCTCAATAAATGCGAAGAAAAATATGGTTGATCCGAAAAGTGCAAACGCAATCGGTAAACCCGTAAAATATAATACAAGTACAAGAATAGCAGGAATATATGAAATCATTTATCTTCCTCCGTTACAGCCTCTATTGAACGAGTTCCTGAAAGGCGTGATTTTGCGTTTGTTGTAAAGGCTTCTTCCTGTTCAAGTTGAACAGTATTCATTTTTAAGTCCTGAATCATAAAACGCACTGAGTAAATCGTCATAAGAATGAAACTTACAAGAATAGAAGAACTTATGGTTACTGAAGATATACCAAGAACCGCAGTAGGTTTTCTATAGGAAACTTTTACGTATTTTACAGCCATATAAATGATATAGGCATTAATTAAAAATAAGATAAAATTGATTACAAACTTAAATGCTTTTTTACCATTGTCGGGAATATATTTAATAAGAAAATCAACACTTACATGAAGTTTTCTTTTATAACATGCTGCAGCACCTAAAAAAACACCCCATACAAAACACCCTGTTGCCACTTCTTCTGACCATGAAACGGGGCTCTTAAAAAAATAGCGCAAAAAAACATTAGCTATTACTATAAGTGTTGTTGCGCATAAAAAGAGTGAAGCAAAGATTTCTTCAAAATTACTGAAAAATTTTTTTATATTGCTTTTCATAAAAAGATCTCTCTATTACGGAAGTAAAGTTACGGAGTACAGATGGAGACTTTAGTGTCTGTAATCCATACTCCGTAAACGAGCCATGCCTTTATAAAGACTTATTTTTTAGGCATTTTGGCAATTTCTGCACGGATTTTCTTAAGAATATCAGCATCAGCACCTTTCATGATGTCTTTGTTTTCATAAACAGGAGCTACGCGTGCTGCAAATGCATCATGATCAACTTCGTTGAATTTGATACCCATTGTTGATTCAAGCTTTTTCTTTGTAGCTTCGTAGTTGTTTGTAACTTCGCTAACCATCTGGTCAGCACCTTTGTTAAATTCTTCTATAATGATTGTCTGATATTCTTTTGGAATTGAATTAAACAAGTCAGCATTGATGTAAACACCACAAACACCTAAAAGATGGTTGGTAAATGCCATATTTTTTGCTACTTCTGCAGATCCGTTAGAAGCATATGCATCAACTGTTCCTTCAAGACCATCTACAACGCCCTGCTGAACAGCAGAAATTGTTTCACTGAATCCCATTGGAACAGCAGTAGCTCCCATGTAATTCAATGTCTCTACATACAGCTTAGAACCTGGAGTACGAATTTTCATTCCCTTAAGGTCTTCTGGTTTTGTGATAACTTTGTTTGTCATCATGCTGCGGAAACCAAAGATATAGTCCAGAGAAAGAACCTTAATTCTATGTTTTTCTTCAAGTTCTTTCTTCATGCCAGCAACAAGGTCACTCTTGGTCAACCAGCGATATTCATCAAAACTATTTACAAGCATTGGTCCAGCTAACGCATTAAAGTTACCTACATAGTCACCAATGTATGATGGATCTTCAACTGAAATAAATTTTGCTCCCTGTGCAACTTGCTCAACACCATCTTTGTATACAGGTAGCTGGCTCTGAGGATATTGCTGAATTTCAATAGCACCTTTCGAACGAGCCTTTATGTTGTCACAAACGATTGCAAGAGACTTTGTAAGCTGCTCATTTGGAGCAAATACGTGACTCATCTTTAATACCAATGGATTTTCAGGGCTAATTTTTGCATCCTTAGCACCACCAGCGAATGTAGCAGAAGTAAGAGCAAGTCCTACCATTGCTACAGCTAACATTTTTTTCATGTTTCCTCCTTTAAAAAATGCCATTTCTTTTATACGTTTGTTTAACTTTTTGTTTATCTTTTTAGTAAACAAAAAGACATAACTTAACCTAGCACTTATTCTAAGTGGTAAATATGTATCTGTCAAATTCTTTTTTATGGATTTTATTTTGTTAAAATATAATATTTTATTTGCTTTTTTTCGAATGAGCTGTTAAAATCAAACCTACCATTGTTTAACAATTTGTTAAACAAGAAACCAAACAATCTGGCGAGGCAAGGAGAAAGTACGTAAAATGAAACGGAACGTTCCAACAATAAAAGAAATTGCAGAAAAAGCAGAAGTTTCTACTGCTTCAGTTTCCATGATTTTATCTGGTAAAAAACTGACTCGTTTTTCCGAAGAAACAATTCAAAAGGTACTTTCTGTTGCAAAAGAGTTAGGTTATACAAAAGCAAAAACGGGAAGAACTATTATTGAAGTCTGTCCTACCGTTTTTAATCCTTACTACTCTACTATTATACAAGGAATTGACAGCGAAGCTTTTGCTCATGGAATGACCACAATGGTCTACAATACCTACTGGGATGTTGAACGCGAAAAAGCTGTCTTGAATTTTGCCGAAAACCCGTCTGTATGCGGAGTTATTTTTGCGATGATTCCGCAACAGCATGAAACTGCTCTCTTGCTTAATAGTAAAATACCAGTGGTAGCCGTAGGGGATTATAACGAAAACATTCAGTTAGATGGCGTTGATATAAATAACTATAATGCCGGTTCCCTCATCGGTAATCATTTGATAGAACTCGGTCATAAACACATTGCATTTGTCTCTACCAGTTTGAATAATCAGCATTCTGCAAGAACACGTCGGCTTGAAGGATTAGAAGCAGCCTGCAAAGCATCTCCAGACGTAAAGGCAATAAAAGTATATTCAAAAGACATCAGCCCTAGTTATGAATTACAAAACGTAAATGTTGAATACGAGACTGGGTATGAATTGGCCAAAGAATGTATAAAAAAATCACCAGAAATTACGGCAATCGTTGCAACTAATGACATGGTTGCCTATGGTGTAATTAATGCCATCCAAGATTGTGGATTTAAAATTCCGCAAGATTATAGTGTTTGCGGTTTTGATAATATCTTTCCGTCTAAATTTAATGATTTACATTTAACTACCATCGACCACTGCATTACGCAAAAAGGCCGAAAAGCAGTAAATCTTCTGATTTCACGACTGGGATATCCAGAAGAGGGGGAAACCGTTACCAGAATCGAATACAAAAGCAAATTAATAGCAAGAGGAACTACAGATATTCCTCGGTCGTGAAACGATGATCAGCGAGTACGTAATATGAGTCCATCATAGGCGGGAAGTACAGTACCACCATTTTCAACGATACGTTTCAACTGTGGATACTGTGACAACCTTTCCTGAATATACACCTTTATATCTTCATGACACATATCATGAGTGATATGTGTAAGCCAAGTATGTCGAGCCATCAAACAATCACCGTAATGCAATGCTTCATCAAAAGAACAATGTGTTTCATGTTGTTTTGGACGTAACCCGTCTATTACTACATGATCAAGACAGCCTGCGGTATTTTTTATAAGATTGATAGACTCATCTGGAATAATGTTGCAATCTGTCAAATAGGCAATCGAGTGTTTTTTGCCATCATCTGCTATTTCTGAAAAAAGCCATCCAACAGTAGCAAGCGCGCCATGCCACATGGGTACCGGTATAATTTGGATTGATCCAATTAGTAATGGATTGTTTGCACAATAGCAAGAACAATCTACCAATTGGAGACGAGGCTTACCTCCTCCAAGCTGCGTTTTCTTAAACACATAATCAAAATGATGTTCTACACTATGAAGCGTTTCTTTGTTTGTATAAATAGACAATGGTGGAAGTATATCTTCTTGAAATACTAAATCTGGATTCTTTTTTTGTTCTTCAAGTTCTGTACATGATTTTGTATGGCTAAATACCCGTACATCATCAAGACCGTGCAAATGATCTGCATGTCCATGAGTAAGCAATACTGCATCTAAAGATGTAATATGATTCTGTAATGCCTGTATACGAAACTCTGGTCCTGTATCAACAACTATGTGAGATTCTGCACCATCTGAGTCTTTTTTTGTAACATATGCACTACATCGCAAACGAGTATCATGCTTATCCAGAGACTGACAAACTGCACAATCACAGGCAATAACTGGAATACCGTGGCTTGTACCAGTACCCATAAGGGTAACCTGAATTCCTGAAAACATATAGTAAGTATATCAAATAGTCTTATCATGTACGAGTGGGGAAAATGATTTACCAGCTTTACAAGCAAGAGCTCTGTTGATTGAATAATTACTAAAAATCTGCTATCTTGTAAGGCAAACCGGTTTTCGACTTTAATCAAAAAAAAAGCTTTCCGGTATTACTTCTTTGGAGGAAAATCGTTATGACAATTAACGACATTAAACATGCAAAAATCAAAGCATGGGTTGAAGAATGTATCAAGATGTGTGAACCAGATAACGTTTACGTCTGTGATGGTTCAACAGAAGAATATGACCGTCTTATGAAGAAATGCGTAGACGCAGGTCTCGCCACTCCTCTTACAAAAAAACCGAACAGCTTTTTGTTCCGCTCACTTCCGAGCGATGTTGCACGCGTTGAATCTCGTACTTTTATCTCTTCTGTTAAAGAAGAAGATGCAGGTCCAACAAATCACTGGATTGATCCTGTAGAACTCAAGGCAACCATGAAAGGTTTGTACACAGGTTGTATGCACGGACGTACTATGTACATCATTCCTTTCTGCATGGGTCCACTTGGTTCTCCAATTTCTAAAAACGGTATCGAAATCACAGATTCTGAATATGTTGTTCTCAACATGGACATCATGACTCGTGCCGGAAAGAAAGTTTTAGACATCTTCAATGCAGATCAGAATGCAGAATTTGTTCCATGTCTCCACTCTGTTGGTAAGCCTCTTAACAATGGCGAAAAAGATAACGGCATCTGGCCTTGTGCTGATGTTGAACACAAATATATTTCTCAGTTCCCAGAAGAACGTTTGATTTGGTCTTACGGTTCTGGATACGGCGGAAACGCATTGCTCGGCAAGAAGTGCTTTGCTCTCCGTATTGCTACTGTACTGGCTCGTGATGAAGGCTGGTTGGCTGAACACATGCTCATCCTCAAGCTGACAAACCCAGAAGGCAAAGTTAAGTATGTAACAGGTGCATTCCCAAGTGCCTGTGGTAAGACAAACCTCGCAATGTTGATTCCTACTATCCCAGGATGGAAGGTTGAAACAATCGGTGATGATATCGCTTGGATGAAGTTTGGTGAAGATGGCCGCTTGTATGCTATCAACCCAGAAGCAGGTTTCTTTGGTGTTGCACCAGGAACATCTGCAGAATCAAACAAGAATGCTCTTGTTTCAGCAGAAAAGAATACTATTTATACAAACTGTGCTCTTACCGAAGATGGCGACGTCTGGTGGGAAGGCATTGGTTATCCTGCAAAGGGCAAACTGGTTGACTGGAAAGGTCAGTCTCGTGATGCATTGCCAAAGGATAAATCACCTAAGGGTGAAGAATTTGCACATCCAAACGCACGCTTTACAGCACCTGCAAAGCAGTGTCCTTGTATCGCTCCTGAATGGGAAGATCCAAAAGGTGTACCTATTTCTGCTATCCTCTTTGGTGGTCGCCGCCCATCAACTGTACCTCTCGTACATCAGGCTCGCAACTGGAATCACGGTGTATTCCTTGGTTCTATCGTTGGTTCTGAAATCACTGCTGCATCTACAATCAACGCTGCTGAAGTTGGTAAGATCCGCCGTGACCCATTCGCTATTCTCCCATTCTGTGGTTACAACATGGGCGACTACTTTGGTCACTGGGTTAACGTTGGTAAAAAAGCAGATCAGGACAAGTTGCCAAAAATCTTCTACGTTAACTGGTTCCGCAAGGACGAAAACAACAAGGATCTTCCAGGCGGATTTATGTGGCCAGGTTATGGCGACAACAGCCGCGTTCTCGCATGGATCTTCGATCGCTGCGATGGAAAAGATAACTGCGTAGATACACCAATCGGCTTTATGCCAAAAGATGGTGCAATCAACACAGAAGGTCTTGCAGACTACTACAAGAAGACTCTTCCAGAGATTCTCAAAGTTGATACTGAAGGCTGGTTAAAAGAAGTTAAGGATATTCGTGAAAACCATTATCCTAAGTTCGGCAAACACCTGCCAAAAGAATTGAGCGATTGTCTTGATGATTTGGAGAAAAGACTTAAGGCATAAGTTCCTGTCCCGGGCTTAGCCTGAGATAAAACACGCCCTGTACATAGCATAGTCTAGTACAGGGCTTTTTTTATCTCTTATTCATGCGGAGGGGTAATACGTGTTTCCGCTGGAAACATACGCTTGCGTCGAGGTATGTTGATTATGGACACTACGTCCATATTGCGATATGCTTTTTTACATGTCCACAACAAGATCTCCACGAAACAAAACACTGACACTCAGTCCCCAGGAGGAAAAGGACTTTTTTTCACACTGCCTTACTACACTTCCACAAATTGTACAGCAGGCGGATATCATTGATAAAACCATCTGTGCAGATACATTTACAACCTTGGAAAAACTGCCGCAAGCTTGGGTAGATTTAGCCATCGTAGATCCACCATATAATCTGACTAAAAATTACAGCGGAAATACCTTTACTAAACAAAAACCACAAGAATACCATACGTATACACAGCAATGGCTATCGTTGCTATTACCACTACTTAAACCAAATGCTTCCTGTTATATTTGTTGTGACTGGCAAAGCAGCATCATCATTGCAGATGTACTTACCCACTTTGCTTCACAAAATGCATTACTCATCCAAAATCGTATTACCTGGGAGCGCGAAAAAGGAAGAGGTGCAAAACACAATTGGAAAAACGCTTCTGAAGATATCTGGTTTATTACTAAAAGCAGCGACTATACCTTTAATCTCGATGCCGTAAAAATCAGACGGAAAGTTATTGCCCCATATACCATTAATGGCACTCCAAAAGATTGGCAAAAAACCAGTGAAGGTTCTTTTAGAGACACCTGCCCTCCTAATTTTTGGGATGATATTTCTATCCCCTATTGGTCAATGAGTGAAAATACCGATCATCCAACACAAAAGCCTGAAAAACTTTTGGCAAAATTAATCCTTGCAAGTTCTAATCCAGGCAACATCGTTTTTGATCCGTTTGTAGGATCTGGCAGTACGTCTGTTACCGCTAAAAAACTCAAACGACACTGGTGTGCTATTGAACAAAACCCTCAGTATTGCGCCTGGACAGAGGCTCGCCTAGCACGAGCTGACAAGGATACAACCATCCAAGGTTTTGATGGAACGGTATTTTATGAGCGCAACAGCGGTCCCATAAAACGGTAGTTAAAAAGCTGTTTTTGTCTTATATAAGATATACAGAGCTCCCGTGCTTTACCACAGTTTTAATCATCAATCCTAATACGACACGAAATAGGAAGATGATCTGAACATCCTGATCCATCAGATATACGATAGGCTTTTGGTCTGCCATCTGAAAAAGCCCACAGCTCATTACGTTCGACTGCAAAACTTGACGGTACATAATGGTTCGATGGAGCGATGAGTATATGATCAAGACGACTCCATATGTTGTTATAGTAATAGCTGCCATGATTCGCATTTCCGGGTAAACATGACTGATCCCGCCAAGGATTATACATATCGGTATTTGCAGTTTTTAGCGTTTGCCCAGCTAATCCATACATTGAGTCGCTACAGACATCTGTATTAAAATCACCACAAACAACAAATAATGACAAGGGCTCTAATACTGCCATCTGTTCCATCTTATCCAACAAGAGTTTACCCTGCCACTGGTGCCATACACTTGCTGCTGTCGTACCATCACGTTTTGACTTCCAATGGTTTCCATAAATCACAAGAGATTTTTCACCAGTACGCGTCGTAACAGTTATATGTGCTTCAAGCAAAGGTCGTAATAAGGGCTGCTGTATTGATTCCGTACGGATATCAAGAGCATGTACATACGAAGCTGTTATAGGATAACAAGACAGAACAGCTATACCAAAAGCAGCATCTTCAGCCTTTCCAAAACATGCCCAACGATACCGCTTGCGTGTAAAAAGAGTGTTTTGCGAAAGTGCATTAGAAATATCATAAAGTATGGCAGCTTTTTCAATCTCCTCAAGTACAACAATATCAGCATCAATTATAAGCAATGCTTTAGCAAGATACTGTAAGCGCTGCTTATACAGGTCATCAGTCCATACCGTCTTTTTTGTAAACTCTGCGAGTTCTGTACCATCTCTGGTGCTGTCAAAAAAGGTTTGCACATTCCAATTGGCAATTTTTACCTCTGTTGCATAGGCACAGGTACATATCCAAACAATGAAATAAAACAGACGACTTTTCATTTGCAACCTCCAAAACAAAAAAGCAGAAGACACATGTGCAAAGCACACTATCTTCTGCTCTTATATAACAAAGAAACGTCTGTTTTAGGACATTTTGTATAACAGAATGAAAAATTTTAGCAGTTTTTTTTACACATTAAACTTAAAGAAGAGGACATCGCCATCTTGGACCACATAGTCACGACCTTCAAGACGATATTTACCAGCTTCTTTAATCTTTGCTTCAGTACCATAGGTGCGAAGATCATCAATGGTGTAGGCTTCAGCTTTAATAAAACCTTTTTCAAAATCTGTATGAATAGCACCTGCAGCTTTTGGTGCAGTATCACCATTACGGATTGTCCAAGCATGGCAGTCATCCGAGCCACCAGTAAAGAAGGTACGAAGTCCCATCAAATGGTAAGCAGTACGAGCAAGCGTAGCAAGACCTGACTCTTTTAATCCTACTGATTCCATAAAGTCTTTTCGATCAGCTTCTTCCTTAATTTCTGATAAATCAGATTCAAACTTTCCACACAGAACAACAACTTCAGAATTTTCTTCTGCAGCATATTTCTTTACTACAGATACATATTCGTTGGTCCCCTCTGCTATAGAATCTTCATCAATATTACAAACATAGAAAGTCGGCTTCATCGTCAAAAGGAACATATCTTGAATAGCGTTCTTTTCTTCATCAGATAAATCAGCCATACGAGCACATTTACCTTCCTGCAATAACGGAACAATCTTCTGTACAGCACTTTTCCAGGAAGCCCACTTTTTTTCTTCTTCCTTACCTAAAGCTCGACAGGCACGAGTTACTTTTTCCTGACGTTTAGAAATGGTATCAAGGTCCGCAAGAGCAAGCTCCATATTTATAGTAAGAATATCACTTTCTGGATCAATTGGAGCAGCTTCATTTGCACTCTCACGCACATGCATAATATCAGGGTTATCAAAGCAACGGACAACATGTGCAATACAAGTCACTTCACGAATATTTGCAAGAAACTGGTTACCTAATCCTTCACCTTTTGAAGCACCCTTTATCAACCCTGCTATATCTACAAACTTTACTGAAGTAGGAGTCTTTTTTTTCGGTTGAAATACACTACACAAAAAATCAAGACGCTCATCTGGCAGATCAACAATACCAATATTAGGGTCTATCGTACAAAACGGAAAATTTTCTGCAGATGCAGGAGCTGCTGTAAGTGCTGTAAAAATAGTTGACTTACCAACATTAGGAAGTCCAACGATACCACAAGATAATGCCATATATACAATCCTTATGAATAGTTTTTATTTAAAAGTACGGTATGATTATAGTTATTTTACGGCAAATGAACAATGCCACATAAAATCATCCAGCAATCATTATTCCGAAATAACAGCTTTTGCCAACTGATCAGCACAACTTGTATTCTTACGTCCGCACAAATTGCCAATCAACGTATCATGAATTTGCTGTGCAGTCATACCATCTACCAATTTGGCGATTGCCTTTAAGTTACCATTGCAGCCACCTTCAAAGCGAACATTGGTAACAATACCATCATCAGACTTGGTAAAATAAATAGTTGTAGCACATGTACCATGGGTTTTATATGTATACTCTTTCATATGACACTTACTTTATCGACATGACAACAGCGTGTCAATATTCATTGTACTCTATTAGTTAGAGTTGACTTAATTACAAAAAGATTGTTATACTAGCCTCATGAAAGAAACAAATAATACATTGCAGTTGGATAAGCAACTTTGTTTTGCTTTATACGTCTGCTCAAAAGAAATTATCCGACTTTATAAACCACTTATTGGTCCATTGGGCCTTACTTACACTTCTTACATAGCCATGATGGCTCTTTGGGAAAAAGATAATGTTTCCGTAAATGAATTAGGAGAGCGCTTATATCTTGATTCAGGAACATTGACACCATTGCTTAAGAAAATGGAAAAGCAGGAATTACTTACCAGAACACGTTCTAAAAAAGATGAACGTACCGTTATCATCTCTTTAACTGATAAAGGCAAGGCTCTAAAGCGCAAATGTGCACAAATTCCTACTAAAATTGTCTGTGCAGCAAATCTTAATACCGAAGATGGTCAAGACATGCTTAACAAATTGCAGGCATTGATCAAACAGGTAGAAGTACTCGATTATCCAGGTGAAGATTTAGACTAATGTTGTATTATTTAGGAGAGATTCTCCAAAACGCTTTTGACTTTGGTCCTGCACGTCTTTTGCAATCCTATACGGTGCTTATTGTCATAGCATTGTATACAGGCTTTTTAGTTACCGAAAAACTATTGCCACATATGTACCGCTTTTTGCCATCAGATCGTGGCAGAGAGTTTACTTTAACGGCAGAAGCCGCAAAGGGTAAACCAACAGGATCAGGGTGCATTTTTATTACCATTTTTGTTGTCGAGTGCTTTCTTGTAGTGCCAATGACAATACAACAAGTAGGTATTGTTGTATTAACTTGGCTTACTATGCTCACTGGTTTTCTAGACGATAACAGTATTACCAGCTGGGGAGAATACAAAAAGGGTCTCCTAGATTTACTCATTAGTTTGGCAGCTGCATTTTTGCTCTATTGTACATTTGCAGCAACAAATACAGAGGGAACTGTATCATTTTGGCTTCCATTTATCACCCATCTCATCCGTATACCTATGCCAGTCTATGTTGTATTTGCAACAATCCTGCTATGGGCATCAATTAATACCACAAATTGTACTGATGGAGTCGATGGACTCTCCAGTACACTCGTATTAATCGCACTAATTACACTGGGTTCTTTGTTCTATTTTGTTTTAGGTCATACCAAAATTGCAGCGTATCTGTTGGTTCCGCATCTCATTGACGGCGCATCTTGGGCAGTCATAACTTTTGCACTTGCAGGTGTACTTATGGGATACCTATGGCACAATGCGTTCCCCAGTCATGTACTTATGGGAGATGCTGGCAGCAGAGCGCTCGGTTTTTTTATCGGAACCGCAGTATTGATTACGGGCAATCCTTTCATTATTCTTGCTACATCATCGATTATCTTTATTAACGGTGGTATGGGATTAATGAAGGTCTTTCTGCTCAGATTCTTCAAGATTCATATTTTTGAAAATGTACGCTTTCCGTTACACGACCACATGCGCAAAAATCACGGATGGTCACCGACACAGGTACTGATAAAGTTCATGATTATGCAACTTTTGATAACCGTTGCATTAATCGGTATCATTTTCAAAGTACGCTAAGAACAAACAGCTTCGTACAAAATTCGTCGAGGCAAAGCCGATACGGAAAAGCCATGAATATAAAAAGGGGTTGCCCTAAAGAAAGTTAAAACAACTTTTCGGACAACCCTTTTGATTAGCACCAATTAAAAACGGACATTTCGTATAAGAAAAACACCTAAAGGCTCATCTTCCTGTGGAAAATCCCCTACTGCTAAAAATCTATTTACCGTATTAAGAATGATACTGGTCAAAATCGGCGGAAAGTTATAACGCTTACTCTGCTGTTCCACCAACTCTGCAGCTTCTCGAAAATCCTTAAACTCTTTACGTGACCACCAATCACAAATCAGTTCAATAATATCGATGACATCCATCTCTGAGTAAAAATTGGAATAATACTCTGGATGATGTCTATTATGTTTGTAATGATGGTCCATTACCCAATTAAATTTTTGCAGTTTTTCAAAATATGCCTCACTACCATATTGAGCTGCAGAAGGATGTGCTGAACAATAGGCATCCATTGCTTCAAAACCAGATCGTTCTGGTTCTTCCAATTTAGACCTATCATGATTAGATGCTCGCTTCTTTAACTCATCAATGATGAGAGACATATTTTTCTGAACTTCAGCAATATGTTCCTTGGTATCCCTGACTGTTTTAGAATCAGTCCGCTCTATTGGATGAGAAACTATACTTGATTCCACCTACTCCACTACTCCGCAAGAAATATAGCTGCAAGAGTTTCTGCATCTGCAACCATATTATCAATTACACAATACTCATTAGGCTGATGGCAGGTCTCATCTAGAGAGCTCCACACTGCTGCATGATATCCTTTATTTCTTAGATAAGCACCAACAGTTCCACCGCCAATACCAACGGTACGAGCAGTTTTACCATGAACAAGCTTCACAGCATCAGCGATCATTTTTACAACAGGTGCATCTTTCGGAGTAGCTGGAGACTGTTCTGCCTGAGGAGTATCATACTCAATAACTACATCATGTTTTTTAGCAATTTCTTTGCAACGGACATCAATTTCCTGCATTACTTCTTTTAAGGTATAGCAAGGCAAGATACGGCAATCCATATAGAAGACACCGTCGCCAGGAATAATATTTATACTGTCAACATTTGCCTGACACTTCGTTGGTGAGAATGTAGAATAATCAGGGTTAAACAATGCATCATGTTTATTAAATACATTTTCCAGATCATGAAGGCGCAATGCCAAATCACAAGAAGCAAGGAATGCGTTTCTACCAAGATTTGGCAGAGAGCCGTGTGACTGTTTTCCTTTTACATGAACACGAAGCCACAAAATATTCTTTTCGGCAATTTCGATTGTCTCTCCCTGTGGATCACCTCCATCAGGAATGATGATAACATCATTTTTACGGAATAAATCTTGTGTCAGCAAATACTGAATACCAAATTTTGAACCAACTTCTTCATCTGCCATAAAGAGCAATTTGACAGTATGAGCTGGAGTAACACCATTTTTTAAGAATGCGAGTGCCGCAAATACGCCAGAGACAAGTCCCTGTTGATTATCTTCAACACCACGACCATAGAGTTTTCCGTCTTTTTCAACAACAGTCCATGGATCGGTATTCCACATAGAAAGTTCACCTACAGGTACAACGTCCATATGTGCCATAACCCATACCGTAAAATCGTCTGACTTACCAGGGATCGTAGCAACAATATTTGGACGCACACCACTGCTTACACGAGCATCAGGAGCATCATAATGTTTGATATCTTTAAATCCCTGCTCAATCAACCATTTTTCCAAAGCAGCAGCCTTTTCAGATTCTCCATCGCCACCAGACTCAGGAGCAAGTGCTTTAATACTTGTCAGCAAAGATTCCAAATCAATCATGGCAGATCGACTCTGTTTAATATATGAACGTAATGTATCTAATGTTTCAGCCATAGTAATTTCCTTTTTATGTAATCTCTTTTTTAGTTAGCGATTTGCCGTTTTGTGTACTGCCAGATATTTTTGATATGCTTGCCAAGTAGAGCCAAGCAATGTATCAACGTCAGAATACTGAGCCTTCCAACCGAGCTTTTCATGGGCATATGCTGAAGTCGCAACCAAAGTTGCAGGATCTCCAGGCCGTCTTGCAACATATTCAGCAGGTATTTCTTTGCCAGTAATACGACGAGCAGCATCCAACATTTCTGTAACGGTAATACCTGTCTCACTACCCAAACCACAGGTAATGCTTTGATCATGCTCAGAGATATAATCCAAAGCTTTTACATGAGCAATAGCCAAATCGGTGACATGAACATAATCTCTGATACAGGTACCATCTCGGGTAGGATAGTCATTACCAAAAATCTTTAATTTTTCGCGCATACCACATGCCACTTCCATGATAACAGGCAACAAGTTTGCTGGATTACGCTCCAAACCAAATAATACACCCTCTGGATCATAACCGGCAGCATTAAAATAACGCAGTGCCGCAAATCGCAATCCTTTTAACTGATCATACCACTTCATAATCTGTTCGATTGCAAGCTTTGTATATCCATAATAGTTTTCTGGGTTTGTTGGATGTTTTTCATCGATTGGCAAATATTGAGGTTCGCCAAAAACAGCTGCAGATGATGAAAAGACCATTTTTTTGCAACCATGAGCCATGGCTGCATTCAATATATTAATAGTTCCTGTAATGTTGTGCGAAGAATACTTTTCTGGGAGTATCATTGATTCACCAGCAGCCTTATATGCAGCTAGATGAATAAAAGCATCAAAACCACGGGCAAAAGCCTCATCAAGATGCTCAGGTACCATGATATCTCCAGCAATAAACTCATTTTCTGGAAAAAGATTTTGTACTAATCCTGTAGAAAGATTATCAAATACAGTAATCTGATGACCATTCTTCATCAGCTCTTTTACAACGTGGCTACCAATATAACCAGCACCACCAATTACCAAAACGTTCATATTATATTCCTCTAAGATGGTAGTATACCATCCCAGGCAAAACTAGACAATATTTTAAGATAACGCTTCAGCAGCTTGTTCCCATTGTTCGTTCAAATCATTGAGTTTCTCTTGGATTTGGGTAATCTGTTTTTGTACGGCAGCACTCTTTGCACCATCACTATAGACTACTGGATCAGCAAGTTTCTGTTCCAGTTCTTTTTGTTGTTGTTCCACCTGTGCAATTTCAGCCTCAAGCCGTTCAACTTCTTTCTCCTTTTTACGACGTTCAGCTTTTAGTTTTTTTTCTTCTTCCCAGCTCAACTGTCCAGCTTTATTTGTAGGCTGCTCAATAGTAACATCTGAAATCTTAGTCTGCTCCACAGACGGAACAACGCCTTCGCTTTCGGCCTGAATACGTTCCTGATAATACGTATAATCACCAGGAAATTCACGATACAAGCCAGGTTTTAATTCCAAAACCCGTGTCGCCAAACCTTCGATAAAACCACGATCGTGACTAACAAATACAACAGTTCCGCCAAAATCTTTCAATGCCTGCATGAGCACATCTTTTGAATGCATATCAAGATGGTTTGTCGGTTCATCAAGAATCAACAAATTTATAGGACGAAGAAGCAATTGTAGCAAAGCAATACGGCTTTTTTCACCACCACTCAGCACTTGCAAACTCTTAAAGACATCATCACCACGGAACAAAAATGCGCCCAGCATATCACGTACTTTAGGAATCAGTTCCAGAGGAGCCTCATTCTCGATATAATCTACAATACTTTCAGTACCTGTGATAGTCTCAGCACTATCCTGAGAGAAATACCCTATTTGCACTCCTGCACCAGGTACAATTTCGCCTGTATATGCCGTATCTACACCTGCAATCATACGCAATAATGTTGATTTACCTGCACCATTACGACCGACAACAACGAGACGTTCTCCATTTTCCAACGTTAAATCAAGATTATCAATAACTGCATGACTTCCATCATAGGACTTTGTCAGCCCATGTGTACGCAATACCAAATGCCCTGCATGAGGAGCTTTAGGAAAGGTAAAATGAATCTTTTTAAGAGACTCAGGAATCTCAATGCGAACCATTTTATCCAACATCTTCTGCCGCTCCTGAGCTTGAGCTGCTTTTGTTGCCTTAGCTCCAAAACGCGTGATAAAATCTTCCAGATGCTGGATTTCTTGTTGCTGTTGCTCATACTGAGCAATTAATGTTTGCAGCTCAACCTCTCGAACCTTTTCATAATGCGAAAAGTTTCCAGGATAGCGTTTGAGATCTCCACCAAACAGCTCATACACTTCATTGATAGTCACATCAAGAAAATATCGGTCATGGCTTACGAGCAAAAAACCACCCTTATAGTTTTGTAAAAATTGCTCCAGCCATGTTCGAGCCTCTAAATCAAGATAGTTAGTAGGCTCATCAAGTAATAAAATATCTGGATTTTGCATCAACGCTTTTGCCAATGCAATACGCATCTGCCAACCACCAGAAAACAACTCTGTCTGTTTATCAAAATCCTCTCGAGAAAAACCAAGACCAAGTAATACCGATTCTGCTTGTGCCTCACGGCGATACCAACCGCTTTCTTCCAGTTTTGTCAGCAATGCATCATGCTGTTCCAAAAGAGACTGCATATTAGATGGATTTTTCTGTAGCTCATCACCAATGCGATCAATTTTCTTTTGCATATCATAGCCAAACTGAAAAGCTCGATCAGCTTCTTCTTTTAATGTACAGCCATGATGAGTCAATCCAGACTGCGGCAAATATGCAATACGAGCATCTTTTTGTGTCGATCGTGTACCGCTATCAGGGGCAACAAGACCAGCCATAATCTTTATCAATGTTGATTTACCTGCACCATTTGCACCAGTAAGGGCTGCCTTAGTGCCAGTTTGTAAATTGACAGTAACATTCTTTAATATATCACGATCACCAAACGCCAGAGAAACTTTAGAAAACTGAACAAATGCCATATAAATTACCTTGCAAAGAACAACACAAGAGGACTTAATGCACGTGAAGATACCGTCTTATTTTTAATCACTACATTAGAAAGATCTTCCAGACGGATACCAGATTCCTCCAGTTTGTACAAGAAATTAATTTTTTTATTTCCTCGATCAAAGGTAAAGGTTAATACACCATCAAATTGCCCCTTTAATGAGTCAGCCATAAAATACTCAATACTTACCGTACCAGAATTCCCTGCACCTTGAGGTATCAATGAAGGTACCAACAACTTATAGCCTGTCCACATAAAGGAATTATCACTACTAAAAGTCAATTCACCATAATTAGAACTCATAAAAATCGAAGCATTCTGACAGATACGGCTCAATTCTGTATTACGGCGAGATACTTCATCTATAATCAAATCAGAAATATTTTCTTCGATCGTGACAAACTCATAATCCTGAGGTTTACCATTTTGATCGGTATAGCGAACAACTATAAAGTCAGGACGTTTTACCGTAACCTGCAACGGAATATCATCATATTTATATGTAGTACCCGAAACTTTAGAGATACCACCATATGGCCATGAAATCTGGATATCAGGCATATTCAAACTGACAGAACCTGATGAAGCCCCTGTATCAAATCCATACGTCGTATTCATCATCGTCAAATCAATACGCTTACTCTTTATCATCACGCTATAGTAGCTCGGATACCAACGAGAAGTAAGCATACCTTTAATGGTATCATCCTCTTCTTGAATAACCTCATCTTCTACAGCAATATCACTTTCCGTTTCGTTACTAGAAAACAATTTAAGATTATTAGAAAAGCACCACCCCTGTGTACCATCCTGGGTAAGGATACGCAACCAATCGCCCTCTAAAGGCTTATTACCAACCATAACAGGTTGGCCTTTACCCTTATACAAGATCTTGATTGTTTCATTTTTTCGCAGGCGGTATACCTGTTTAGAGGTATTTACTGGTTCACTACGTACCGGCAAACCGTCCAAAGCAACATGAGCATATCGGTGCAGATAATCTGCATACTGTACTGCAAGTTTTTTTGTCTTATGCTTTGACTTAGGATCCGTAACCTTCCAAAGGGGAACTTCTATTTTATCTTCAGTATGGGGAATCCCGACAACATATACCTGAGAAATATTTGACTTAATATATACAGGAACAATATCACCATCTTGCAAATTGTGCTCAGGAACATCCCATAGCAACATACTATATCCAGCAAGTTGAGAACTTGATATGACATGGAATAAACAAAGAGCAACAACAAGAAAAATGAAGAATCCTACTGCATGTTTCATAGCAATAGCATATCAAAAACCAATAAAAAAGTCACTTATTACTTCTTTGCAGGTATAGCAACAGTATACAGAGAGTCTTTTGAAATAGTAATACGGTCAGAGTCAGTCACTCCTACAAGAGCTCCTGTATAATACTTATACTTCATTGCATATTGTAAATAAGAAACAAACATTTGATAATATTGCAATTGAGCATTCAAATACTTTGTATCCTGATCAGAGATATCATTTATCGTTATCAAACCAGCTTCAAACCGCTTGCGTTCATTACTATATAACTTTTCCTGCAATGCAAGAGAATCTTCTGCTTGTACCATGTGTGTTCGATATTTGTTCAAATAAATGACCACGTTACGTAATTGCATATCAAGAGACTCTTTTGCACGCTTAAAAGCAAGTTCTGCCTGTTTGTATGAAGCCTCAGCACTTTCAACAGATCCCTTGCCTTCATTCCGTTGCAAGGAGGTAGAAAAAGAAATACCTCCACCGATATTTTTACCAGCAGTATTCTTATTTGTAGCAAACAGATACTCACGAATTTTATCAGAATATACTGTCCCTGTAGAGCCGACAGAAAAATTAATGGCAGCGTCAGGATGAGAGTTTGATTTTACAGCCTTTAGCTTTTCATAGGCTGATTCTACCTGCTTTTGCAAAGCTCTCATATCAGGACGAGAAGCAACAAGCTGTGCAATATAGGCATCATCAATATCCGCATTTTGGGGCAACACAATTTCTGAAAAATCAATCGTAGGAAAATCATATGCAGGATCACCAATCTCAACATCACCACTGACCCCCATTGCATCCTTCAAAGCCATTTTTGCATCGTCATAGGCAACCATTGCAGATAGAATTTCACGATCATTATTAATCTCATCAACCTGCATGCTTAATAAATCATTTTTTGCGCGGACACCTGCAGCTATCAGCTTATCCATTCCTGCATAACGATCCTGCAAGATGCCATGTATTTTTTCAAGCTGGACTAAATTATTATGGGCAAGCAAATACTTCCAGTACGCATCGGCAGTATTCATGACAAGCTTGCACAGAGAGTCTTCAAAAGTATGTACCATCTGGTCATAATACGCTTGAGCAGCCTTGATATTATGTGAGGTTACCGATGCATTAAACGATTTAAACAGAGGTAAGCTCAACTCCAATTGCACCGTTCCTGTATTGGTGTACTCCTTACCATAACCTGCATTTTCTCCCATATTAAGACTACCATCTCGATAGGTATATAAACTAACGTTACGATTTAACCCCAAGGAAAGCTTTGACTGCAATCCGAATGAAAATAATTTTTGAAGCCAAACTGAACTTTGTAATGATTTTGTTTCTGTGTTATCTAAATTTCCTGCCTTACCATAGTACGGATCGTCAGGATCATAAGGAGTATACGAATCTGAATACTGGGAAGAAGCACCTACCGTAATATCCGTCGTTCCTTTTACAGAACGCAACTGTCCCGAGGCATTTTGCAAGGCATAGTGTTGATTTTGAATTTCATAACTATGAGCCACAGCGGTATTCAACGCATCTTCAAAACTAATGGCATATACCATACTGCCACTTAAGATACCATAAATCAGTGATACAATTGCAAAAACAAAATACACACTATTTTTTTTCATACTTTACTCACATTAATAGGAAATCCTGGTAAACTCACCGTTTCCTGCTTTTTTTACTATCAGATCATGACCCGTAATATCGCCGTCTTCCTCAAAACTGTAAGGTCCCGCTACCTCATCCCACAACTCATTTTCATGCAATGTTTTAGCTATATCAGTTCCTTTTACCGATCCGGCCTTCTCTATAGCTTTTGCAAGCACTTTAAGCGCATCATAGGCCTGATAGGCTCCCTGATCAACATCGTAGAGATGAAGACTGGTAAATGCTTTTTTAAACTTAACAAAAGCTTCTTTTTCAGAGTTTACATCAAAGTTTGAAATGACATAGACATTATCCTCAGATTTATTATTGCCACTTGAAAAAAACGACGGTCTATCAAAGGTATCGCCCCCGATAATAGGCTGAGTAATACCGTTTTGACGAAAAACCGTAATAATTTCAGCAGCTTGAGGAAGGGTACCTGCAATAAATACCGCATCAAAGGAATAATTATCACGCCACCGCTTAGCCACATTGGAGTAATCATAAATATCATACACATCTTCATAACTCATACGATCAATAACTGTTATGCCATTTTCAACAGATTCCATTCCAAAGGCATCTGCCATACCCATACCATACACGGTCTGTAAACAGTAAATGACAACACGATTCCAGTTCATTTTTCTGCAAAAATCTACAGCTTTTTTTGCAAACTCATCCTCATTAGGAATATTACGGAATACCATATCCAATCCTTGCTGTGTCAAAGTCTGACTTGTCGAAAGAGGACTAAACATCGGTATCCCATAATAATGGTAGATAAGTGAATTAGAAACAGAAATACTAGACGTGGCGTGACCGATAACCGCACAAATTCCTTCGTCAGAAGCAATCTCATAAGCTACACGAGAACCCGTATCGATATTTGAGCCATCATCAAAAGGCACCAGCTCAATCTCAGCACCAAGTATGCCACCAGACTCATTTATCTCATCACGGGCAAGCACCAAACCTTCCATAATATGATCACGACGCTGTGACCAAGGAGCAGCAACGGCAATCTTTATGCGGTGCTCTTTTTTTAGCAAGCGTGTAGTCGCTCTATGTCGTCGAGTTACAGGATTATCACTGTGGACACAAGCTGTCATACAGAGTGTACCAAGCAGCATTGCACCAATTGCAACAATTTCATATAAACGCTTTTTCATTTTATCCTACCTCTTATACCTGCTGACGGCGAGCAAGTTCTGCAAAAAAGCCGTCTTTTTTCATCAGTTCTTCATACGTACCAGATTCTTCAATAACGCCATTATTTAACACATAGATACGATCCGCATGGATAATCGTACTCAGACGATGAGCAATAACAATACGAGTAACTTTAAGTGACTCCAAACTTTCGCTTACCTGCGCTTGAGTACGATTATCAAGGGCACTAGTTGCTTCATCAAATACCAATATATTAGGATGACGGGCAATTGCACGTGCAATAATAAGACGCTGGCGCTGGCCACCAGAAATAGTACCGCCACCAGCAGATATCATCGTATGCATCCCCATCGGCATTTCGCGGATATCATCAGCAAGACCTGCCATTTCAGCAGCTTTCCAAGCATCAACCATTGTCAATGCAGAACTACCAACTATATTTGTAAAAATAGATCCCTGCATAATTGTACTGTTTTGCAACACAACACCCATATTACGTCGCACACTGCTCAAATCAACTGCAGACAAATCTTCATTATCAAAAAAGATAGAGCCCGCCTCCGGCGTTTCAAAGCCAAGCAATACGCGTAATAATGTTGACTTACCGGATCCAGATCCACCAACAATCGCAACAAACTCTCCCGGTTCTATTTTCATCGATACATCTTTTAAGATAAGAGGGCCATCCTTTTCATAACGAAAACTGATATGGTCAATTTCGATAGCACCAGACAAAGACGAAACTGCAGGCTTCGACTCTTGAATTTCAGGGGCACACTCCAAAATAGTTTTGGTTTGCTCGTACAAGGGGATAATCTGTATTGATTCAGTAAGGGAATTCGCCATAGAAATCAATACACCCTGAAATGACGAAAACGCTGCCATAAACGCCATAAAACTACCTGTTGTCAAAGCATCCATTTTATTTTTAGCAATTGCGTTCATAAAAATGGCATAAAAGAGCAAGGTTACCACAAGCGAAAGAATCGCAGAAAAAGTTGCATACACGCCGTCGATTTTACCAGACTTATTTACACACGCATTCTGTTTTGAAAACATGCCTCCCCACACCGCAAAAGCACGTTTTTCAGAAGCCGTCATTACCAGTTTGTTTACACCACTTATATATTGAAAAAGCACACCCGAAATTCGAGAACTTATTTCGATAAGTTGCTTATTCCATTTATACTTAATGAGAGATACAATAACCGTAACAGTTACAGGAATAAGACAAAATACCACAGCCCACCGTAACAGGTAGGAACTATATCTAAACAACTGGAACAAGTACACAAGCCCAAACACAAAGGACATGATACTAGAAATGATCGTACCAAATATCAAATTCTGTATCTGGGTAACTGCCATTGTTTTTTGTGCAAGATCTCCTGCCGTATAATCCCTAAAAAAGATGACAGGTAGCTTTAACAACCGATCCATGACAGCAGACTGCAATGATGCATCTGCACGTATCTGCATACGAAGCAAACACAATGACTTTACGCAATCAAAAACCGCGGCTGAACACGTACACAGCAAAACCAACAGTGAAATTTGCACAGCCATACTTTTAGCAGCCTGCGGAATAATGCTGTCCATAAATACGCGTGTCAATTCAGGAATTAAAAGACCAACAAGTGCAGACAAAAAACCCAATATGACAAAAAAAGCTGCATCCTGAGCAAATCCCTTTACAGTAAAAACAACTAAATCTTTTAATGTAATTGTTTTACCACTAAAAGGACGATAAAACATGTATGCCTTGGGATGTATATGATAGGCTACAGATTCATCAACCCACGTTGTAACACCAGTTTCTGGATTAGACAGCAGATATCTACCATTTTTTTGCGGTAGCAATGCAACAGGAATTCTAGCAGCTTCCGTATTATCAATATCATCACCGTTTTCTATATAATAGGCAAACAAGGCTCCATTATCATGCTTCCACCACGCATCTTTTAGTGTGACAGCACGCATGCGTATATTGTTATCTTTTGCAAGCTCATTAAGAGCATCGGCACCCGTATAATCTTTACCTGTAAGTGCCTGAATTTTTATATCATTATGCTTGCATACAAGAAATGCCACACGTACTATAGGAGCATCATCAGCGGAACTTTTAGTTACGGACTCGCCTTTTAAAACAGAAGCAATTTCTTCAATAGCTGCACTATATATGCTCTCGGTTGTATGTTGTCGTAAGGCAATACGCTTACTTTCTGCCTGTAATTCTGCCTCTCGGGCTGCAACAAAAGCTTCTGCTTTTTCCTGCAGAAGTGAGCGTTGTTTTCTTTGCTCCTCATCAGACAAATTCTCTAACGGTTCTGGAACAATCTCCGTATGTAGTGCACCAGTACATACAAAGTGAATAGAACCAACAGCAGGTAATACTGCAATGGACTCTCCAGCCTTAAAAGTACCTACGGCATACCGTGCACCATCTTTACCATCTGGCTGGCGCTCAACTGCGAATACATACGCGGTTCCTTTTACGACACGATAAGACAAAGGAGCATCTGATTTTGTGGTATCAACTTCAAACGGTGTACTATTATGTAACACAATGGTTTCTTGTTCTTTTTTGCTCATAATCATTCACCTACATCGTCTTTATCAAATCGCTATACAGCCCACCAGCTGCCATCAACTCATCATGGGTACCACGCTGTACTATCTGACCTTTGTCCAATACCAAAATCTCATCACTATCCCGGATAGTACTCAAACGATGGGCAATAACAATACACGTACAACCACGCCGACGGATATTCTCATCAACGATTTGTTCCGTCACTGGATCAAGTGCACTTGTCGCCTCATCCATAATTAATATACGCGGGTTTAACGAAAGGGCACGAGCAATTTCAAGACGCTGACGCTGTCCACCGCTAAAGTTCTTACCAAATTCATCGACTTTGCTGTAATATCCGCCTGGTCTGACAGCAATAACATCATGGATACAGGCATCTTTTGCAGCCTGTACAAATACTGACTCAGGTATTGAAGTATCCCACATCGTCAAGTTTTCACGTACTGTACCTTCAAAGAGGAATATATCTTGATCAACAACAGCAACAGAGTTAGTAAACTGCATTCTATTAATTTCTGACAATGGCTTACCATCGTATAATAATTCTCCAGACCAAGGCTTATATAAAGAACTGACCAGCTTGCCGATGGTAGATTTTCCACTACCAGAACCACCAACAAGAGCAACACGAGTGCCAGGCTTTAACTCCAGATTTAAATCAGTAATAAGCGGTGGAGCAAGACGACTGTAACCAAATGTCACATTTTTAAGCGAAATATAGCCTTGCAGTTTTTCTATCTTTTGTGAAGCAGCAGATTCTTCTTGCACTGCATCAGCCTGTTTTTGCTCATAATCATCCTTATAGCGCTTTTCAACGGGATAATTCATGACATCATCAAGACGCTGCATATCAGCCTGACCTGACTGCATCTCATTACCCATCTGCAAAAACTCATTTACAGGACCGATAAAGCTTGACTGTAAGCTTTGGAATGCTACCAGCATACCCATTGTCAGGTCGCCATGCATGACACGAAGTGCACCGACAGCAAGCACTGCCAGATTAAGCAATTTACTCAAAAACTGCGGAATCTGCGTAATAGCCTGAGATACTTTACTCAGTTTTTGATTTTGCAATACTACTTTGGCATGCTGTCCTGCCCATTCCTGAAAAAAGTCATTTTCCAGGCCAGATGCCTTAAGCGTTTCTATCATCTCAATACCAGACATCGTTTGCCCGTAGAGCTTACCAAGTTCCATCTGACTCTTAAAACTAAATGTTTTAATAGTTTCTGCCGTCACTTTTAGCAAGGTAAAGTTACACGCCACAACAATAATACAGAGCAAAGTCAACGGTACATCATAACTAAACATAATGGCTGCATAAAAAATCACGCAAATAAGATTAACAACAGCGCCTGTCAGCTTTGTCGATATAAGTGTGGCAACGCTATCATTTGTCTGAATACGATTACAAATTTCTCCCGGCATACGCTGAGTAAAAAACTCAACAGGCATCTTAAATACATGATCTAAAAACCGTGCGGAAGAAGACAATGCCAATTTTATATGAAAACGGCGTAAATAATTTTGTTGTATGGCGGTCAAACATCCTTGCAACAAGGCCGTAAACGCCATTGCAAAAAGTAGAGGCTTTAAAAAGCCTTTCATGCCACCAACAAGAATGTTATCAACAAAAAAACGACTGAACGAAGGTATAATAAATCCAGGAACCAACAAAAAGAGCCCGACAAGTATTACATAGGACAGAACATCTTTCATACCAACAGTTCTTTTTTTTAGCAACGGTATAATAGAAGGCTTTTTACCTTGTTTTACAAAGTTTTCTGTTTTTTTAAAACACAGTACTACACCCGTAAAAGAACTATCAAACTCTTCATACGAAATGACACGACGGCCATCTGCAGGATCATTTATATAAGCTTTATTTTTAGAAAATCCATCAAGTACGACAAAATGGTTAAAATTCCAAAAGATAATTGCAGGAAACTCCACTTTTGCCAGATCGCTCAGCTCATAACGATATCCTTTTGCCTCCAGTCCAAATTTACGAGCCGCCTGCAGCATCTTGGATGCCTTGCTACCATCACGAGATACACCACACTCAACACGCAGCTGTTCCAAGGGAATAAAAGATCCGTGATAGCCTAATATCATGGCAAGACTTGCCGCCCCACACTCTACAGCTTCCATTTGAAGGATAGTAGGACTTCGTACGCGCTTATGGGTATACTCAAACTGTGGTTTTGCTTTTTCCGCATGATCACTCATACTCATGCACCTACCCCTATTCCAAATAGTTTTTTCTTTATGATAGGAATCACTAACTCAATTGGCCGCTGACTACGTATCGTAACAGCCCCTGTACACATAATACCTGTTTCAAGCGTGCTGTCAGGACCTTTTGAAGATGACCACCGAAATCCTGTTTTAGTTGAAGGATCTGGTATCAAACTTACTTTTACTTCTATAGGAGTACCTAATTCTTCAATAAACTTTTGGGCCATAGTCGTATTTTGCAATGATGTCTGCAAAAACATACTTGTCACAGGATATGCAGAAACAGAGGTAACAATACCTTGAATATATCCATATTCCTCCTGCTTTACCGTAGAAGGACTTATAGCAATATTCATACCACGCTTGATACGCTTACCATCACGGACAGAAAAATATACGGTCGACTGTAACGAGACACCATCACTACGATATGGCTCGATGACAGCAATAGTAGCTCCTGGCGACACATAGCCACCAGAAGCAATAGAAACTTCATATACCTTGCCAGTTACATTTGAAATAATACAGGTAGCTTCATTATAAGAGGCCTGTTGTACTTCCAGCTGTTTGCGGGCCTCATCTATCTGATGTTGCAAGGAGAGAAGCTGCTGACTTGTTTCGCCAGAGCTTTTAACACGATTTACACCAACATTAAGCAGTTGCTGCTCAAGATCCTGTTTTTGTTTTTGTAACGTCAAAAGCTGATTACGAGTGGACAAATAAGATGTCTCTGTTATCAAGCCTTCCTCATACAACGACTTCATACCTTGTTCCTGCCGTTGCGAATCCTGTATCTGCGAAGTAAGCGTAGCAATTTGTTCACGCAAATCACGTTCTGACTTGCTCATCATTTCATTGGAAAGACCGGTAGTACGGGCTGTCAGGTTAGCCGTTGACTCATAGTTTTGCTGCAAATTGGAAAGATGCTGTGCAGCAGCCTGTACTTGCTCAAGCAAGTCCTGTCGCTCTATACGGGCAATAATCTGACCAACCCTTACGGTAGAACCAGGCTCCAAAAATACATTACGTATAACGCCACCTGATCCGTAGGTAATGCTGACCAAACCACCAGAATTCATAATAAGCCCGCTGCCATTTACTTTTTCAGGAATACTACCAAAAATACCCCATACCAATACTGCAACCAAAAGTACACCGATGGCTCCCAGTGCCACCCAACCAGAAGGTTTTACAACAGTAAGCGTTAAGTCCAATTGCTCAGGAGATGACAGTTTATCAAGAACTGACTTTCTAAATAGATTATTTGCTGCCATGATATACCTCTTTCCAAAATGTAGATTCTAAACTCAAACAAACTTCAAATAACGATTCATCTTGATTTTGTACATCCCTGTCATGGGACAGAGCGGCTTCAAGATAGGACGTCCATGCAAATACATCTGGCAGCAAATCTGCAATAGTCTGTCCTGGTGCCAGGTAATTTTCAAGCCGCCCACCAATATACTCACCACGGGCATCAATACCCAGCAGGCGCAGTGCGACAGTCCTGTCATAAAAACCAAAAGCAGCAGTTAAACCTATGCAGTCTGCCAACAGCTCATCCCATACGGCATGTTTTTGTTTAGGAAAGCGATCCCTGCAAATGATATGCGTGCTCTCATGATACAAGCGTATGGTCATGGACTTATCAAGCCATGTATTTTCTTCTATATTGACTGCAGATGCAGGAACTGCACTGTAATTACCACGGCTTATGACAATGATTCTATCTTGATAATTTTTTTTATCAGCGGTAAACCTTTCAAATTCATTAAACCACTGCAAGGCAAAACCACCATCATCAAAAAACTTTTTTTTATGTGCTTCTATCTTGCGCCAGTTAGTTATACCCATAATGGCACAAGAACCCATAGTCGGAGGTACTGTTTTATCTTCGCATTTATAAGCAAGTACTTGGATAAAGCGCTCAAAGTCACTTCGGGTATACAGATACACCCCTTCAATTTCTCCAACAGGAGTATCTATCATAAACAACTGGTCATATTCACAACCAGTAAAACCATCAGGAAACGTTTTTAAAACACCAGAAATTTCATCAGGCACCTCGCCTCGAGCGACGATAGCTTTATAAAGAGGAGATGAACTCATACCGCTAGCAGGTGTTATATACAGCTGATAATATCGGTCAGCAAGTGCCTGCAACACGTTTTTACCTGACAGTTTTTGTTTCACAATTTAAATACACTTAATAAATTATATCATTCACACTGCAAAGTCGTCAAACTATTTTATTACTGGAAAAATGTATATATTTTTTTATTTTACATCAAAATAGATATCATTTATAATATAGTTATGACCTTGCTCTAACTGCACTACAAAAATCTTGTCGATCTCCACTTTGAAAACCGCTACATCAACTGGGTCATGCACTCTTATAACGCTGATGATTTTACTGAAATGATAAAGCTCGCCGAGAAGTTTGATGTCAAAGGATTGGCAATACTTGTTTTTAAGCCAGACTCTACTCATCACTTAACAAGCATACCAACATATGAACAAATGCAAGCAATACGCTCAATCATAAAAAACTATGACGGGCCAGTCTCTATAGGAGTAGAATCTTGCTACTCACCATTAAAGGCAATGCTTGGACATACTTTTTTTATGAATACAAACAGGGGAATATTAAAGGGATGTGGAGCAGGTAGAGACGGTATTTCTGTCAGTGTTGATGGCAAGCTTACTCCATGCCGCCATATCGAAATCGAAGAAAACTATACATCGATTGCATCTTACTGGAATGAGTCACCTACGCTTGCTCAATTACGCAGTGTAGAAGACAGCCCTGAAAGCAATTGTAAAACCTGCAAATACAAGGAATACTGTATTCCCTGCTGTGCAGTCGGCATAAAAATGAAAGGCCGTATCGTCATGGATTCGACAGCCTGTGTAGTACCGCAAGATTAAAAAAGCAAAAAGCAGAAGGGAAAAATCCCCCTTCTGCTCAATAGCTAAAAACTATTTTTTATTAGGCAACGTACCGCCAATAACCTTGATACGACCATCAGTTTTTGGTGCGATAGGTTGTGGCAAACTCTTTACGTATTCAATGAACATATCACTCAACAACAATGAAGAATTATATGGAGCTTCTTCACGCTTGTTTTTCAGGATTACATAACCGTCACCACCTTCTGCATTATAGTCGGTAGTACCAACATGATAGATTTTATTGTCATCAATTGGTTTACCATTGATAGTGACATCAGAGATTTTACCGTTACGTCCCTGCTCATCATAGGTAAGCGTATAGCTTACTTCTTTTGATACCTGAGCAAAGCCACCAGCACCCTGATTAAGGGTAGCGATGTACTCAAACAGTTCTTTTAAAGTAGAGCCTTTGAGGGTGATAACATAGATATAGTTTTCAAATGGCAGCATAGTAATAATCTGCTCTTTTGTTACCGGACCCTGTGGCAAACCTGTACGGATTGTTCCGCCACCATGGAATGCAAAGTCTACATCAACGCCAAGTTTTTCCAGCTGAGCAACAGTTGCATCACATACCAAGTCACCTATTGCCATTTCCATATAACGTGGCAATTTAGCACCAAATGGGAATTCCTCACTAGTGGTCATCTGTATGGTCTGCAATTCTGCAGCAGCCTTGTCCAAGTATGGCTTAAGCAATGCTGATACCTCTGCATCAGGTGGGAAAGCTTTATCAGTAATTTCTACTGGGCTCCATGCAAAATCTACAATCTTTTTATTCTTAATGGTAAGGACAGCCTGTCCAACATATTTACCCCACTCATTTGAAGTAACAATAGGAGTTCCATTGACTACCTTTGGCTCACCAAAGAATGAGTGTGAGTGACCATCGATGATAAGATCGATACCTTCAACAGCCTGTGCCAGCTTTATAGAAGTTTCATGTCCAGTTACTTCTTCAACATCTCCAAGATGTCCCAACTCGATAAGGATATCAACCTTTTTCTTGTTGCGCAGGAATGAAACCATTTCTTTTGCAGTTTCGATTTCGTCAAAGAACTCAAGACTTTCATCAGGATTTTCAAGAATCTCTGTACGGCGAGTTGTCAATCCAAAAATACCAACGGTAAATCCTTTATATTTTTTGATAATATAAGGAGTACCAAGATACTTGCCGTTATCTTTATATTTGATATTTGCTGACAACCAAGGGAATTTGGTACTCTCCATCTGCTTTTTTAGCACGGCAAGTGATTTATCAAACTCATGATTGCCAAATACTGTGGCATCATATCCCATTGCATCGAGAGCAGCCAAATCAGGTGCTGCATCAAACATGTTTGATACAGCCATACCAGTATTGATATCGCCAGAATCCAATACCAATACATTGTCGTAGGCTGAACGTACCTGTTTTATAAACGTAGCTCTTTCAGCAAGACCACCATGTCCAACACCATCCTTGTCTTTACGACTGGTAACAGAACCATGATGATCATTTACATGCAGAACAACCAGTTTTGTTTCTGCATCGGTTCCACTATTAGATAGACAACCTGTCCACAATGTTGCCACCGCCAATGAAATGGCAGCTAACAATGCTGTGTACTTTTTCATTCCTATTCCTCCATAGTTTTTGATGCTTAAAGTATATGCCAAATCATAAAAATTACAATGAGCTATAAGAGAATCTGCGTAACTTTAAAGGAGTTTATATGAATTTTGTTGAGCCTACAAACAGACTGCGGTATACTTAGTAGTATGTCTACTTTAAATACAAAAACAATACCAGAAAGAAAAGATATTCCCGATTCTGATAAATGGGATTTAACGACCCTATTTAAAACTAATGACGAATGGGAAAAAAGCCTCGCTCAAGTCGATGAACAAGTATCTAAAATTGCAGCTTTTAAGGGAAAGCTCGCAACCTCATCAGATATATTATTATCAGCCCTACAAGCGTATGAGCAGTTTTCAAAAAATATAGAGCTTGTCTGGAACTATGCCAGCTTACAAAACTGTCAGGACCAAAGTGATGCCCAGGCTCTCGACCGCGAAGGCAGAGTTCAAATGGCCTATGCAAAAGCATCAGCAACATTGAGTTTTTTTGAAACAGAAATTCTTGCCATTCCTGATGATAGTATCTGTACATGGATCACAAAGCCAGAGTTTAACGATTACCGTATTTATATAGAAAAGATTTTACATCAAAAACCATACACACTGAGCGAAAAAGAAGAGCGTCTCTTGGCACTCCAGGCTCAACCATCACAAGTTGCACGACAAACCTTTGAGCAACTGACAAATGTCGACATGAGTTTTGGTACTATCGATGTCCACGGGGAACAGCAACCGCTTACCCAGTCAACCTGGAGCCAATTTATGGATAATCCTGACAGAGAAATCCGAAAGACGGCATATACACAATTCTACGGTGTATTTGAGCAAAATCAGCATGTACTTGCCAGTCTGTATGCAGGTTCCGTTAATCAGGACGTTTTTGAGATGCAGGCACGAGGCTACAACTCTTGTCTTGAAATGGCGCTGTATGGCAATAAAGTACCAACAAGTGTCTACCATAATTTAATCGATACCGTACACAAAAACCTTTCCCCACTACATCGTTTTTATACGCTACGCAAAAAGGTATTGGGCGTTGACGAGTTGCGCCATTATGACGTTTATGTTCCTTTAGTAAAAAATGTCTCAACCAAAACGTCATATGATGAGGCTGTTGAAATCTGCCGCAATGCACTCGCACCATTAGGGACTGCCTATACCGACATACTCTGTAATGGTCTCAAAAATGGCTGGGTAGATCGTTATGAAAATAAAGGCAAACGTAGCGGTGCTTTTTCAAGTGGCTGTTACACAGGATATCCCTACATTCTTTTGAATTACAAGGATTCCGTCATCAGAGATGTTTTTACCATGGCACATGAAGGTGGACACTCCATGCACTCCTGGTATTCGGCACACAATAATCCGTACATGCAGTATAACTATACGATATTTGAAGCCGAAGTTGCCTCAACATTTAATGAGGAACTGGTATTCGAGTATCTGTTTAAAAATGCAAAAACAGACGACATGAAAGCGTATCTCTTGGCAATGCGGGCAAATGACATTTTAGCAACTTTACATCGACAGACCATGTTTGCCGAATATGAGCTTAAAACCCATGAACTGGTTGAGCAAGGAACTCCTTTGACTGCTGAAGTATTACGTAGTACCTATCGCTCTCTGCTGGAACAGTACTTTGGTCCAGAAATGCATTTTGAGTCAAACAGCGACATGGAAGGTTTACGTATTCCACATTTCTACGGAGAATTCTATGTATACAAATATGCTACCGGTATTTCTGCCGCTCTTGCACTGGCAAACAGAGTCATACATGGCGGAGAGCAAGAACGTGAAGATTATTACAAGTTCCTCAAGTCAGGTGGATCACGCTATCCAATAGATTCGCTCAAAGTTGCAGGTGTTGATATGTCATCACCAGAGCCGGTACAGGCGGCATTGGATACGTTTGCACAGCTGGTTACTCAATTGGAACAACTATTGCACGTATAAATTAAAATAAAAGTAATTTATGTCGATATAGAAAATAGATACAAAGATGAGGAGAAGTAGATCGTGAAAAAGGAAGCGTTTTATTCTTTTTTAAGAAGTATTCCAAAGGCTGAGATTCATATTCATATAGAAGCTATTATCTCACTTGAATCCGTAAAAAAGTTGTACCTCAAACGTTTTGGTACGCCTATAACCGAGCAAGAACAGCACGATCTTTTTTCTTACTCTGATTTGAACGGCTTTATTCAGGCTTTTTTGAAAGTACAGGATCTATTCCAGTCTCCCGATGACTTTAACTTAGTTTTTGAGGACTTCAAAAACTATCTGATCGAAAACAATATCGTGTACTGCGAAGCCTTTATAGCTCCTACTGCATTCCTTAAAAAGGGATTTGACTATGCTGAGATGGTAGCAGTTATTTCTCGTAATATCGAAAAAATTAAAAAAGAAACTGGTAGAACCATCAAAATGCTTGTTGATGTTTCTCGTACCTTTGGTTGCGACAATGCCATGAACAATTACAAGCTGTTTAAGGCAAATATCAATGAGCATTTTATCGGGATCGGTTTAGGTGGTGCTGAGCAAAAAGGTCCTGCAAAAGACTTTGCACCTGTCTATGACCAGGCAATAAAAGATGGAGTTCATGTTGTTGCTCATGCTGGTGAAGATGTTGGTCCCGAATCAATGTGGGATGCCATCAATTATCTGCATGTAGAGCGTATTGGACATGGTATTACCTCTATACAGGATCCAAAGCTCATTGCCTACCTTGCAGAAAAACAGCTGCCTCTGGAAGTTTGTCCAACAAGCAACACTTTTACCAAAAAGATTGTAACCGAAATGAAAAAACATCCTATCAGGCAGTTGTTTGATGCTGGAGTACACGTAACGGTTAATACCGATGACCCAGTGTTTTTCAAAGTATCTTTGACTGATGAGCTATGGAATTTGCATACTGAGTTGCACTTTTCTATGGAAGAAATCAACACTTTAATTCAAAATGCATTCAAAGCTGCTTTTATACCAAAGACTCAAAAAGAAGAATACTTGCAAGCTGAAGATGCTGCTTGGAATGGAGAACTTAACAAGCAGTTGATGCCGTAAACACACAGCTCATGCTGAGTCGGTGCTTACAGTTATTCTTTGCCGTTTATGGTATAAAATCAAGAAACTTAGCAATAGCAACTTCTGCATCATACTCAGCATCGCGGATGATAAGTGATTCCGCAATATCGTGCCATTCAGGTATCTGACCGAGGCTTGCTATCTTATTTCTGCATGTTTCGTCATCGTACAACACTTTAAGTGTGCGATTTATTTTATCTACCAGAACAGCATCCATACCAGCTGGTCCATAGACATAGTGCTGTACATTCCAAAAGCATCCTTTATAGCCTTGTTCCTGCATTGTCTTGTAATTATCAGGTAAAGCACGTTCATAATCTATAATACGTTTTCCATCCCCCGCCATAGTAGCAATCACTTTTAGTTTACCGTCGCGCTCATACTTTATTGCATTTTGGAGCGTCACAAATCCCAAATCGATAAACCTACTGGCAAGATGAACCAGACGATCTGCCTCAGAAGGACAATCAGCTTTTGAAAATACAGCACCTGTTTCTTTTTCGATAAGAGCAAATTGAAAGGAATTATTACCCGCCTCAGGAAAGCCAGCCTTAAGTTTTCCAGGATGCTCTTTGGCATACTGAACCATTTCATCAAAAGTATTATAGGGAGCTTTTACTGGTGCGCACAAAGCTGCAAAGCCATTATCTTGCATTGCTGCTATCAAAGTAAGATCTGTTTTAGGATTTACAGTCGCATGATATGTAATAAACTGAATATTTAATGCCGCTGTTGCAAGCATGAGATACGAGCCATCTGGTTTTGCATGTGCAATGAGTGAATGAGCCTCCGTATTGGTATCGCAGTTGACCACAAAATTAGAGATCCCCAAAAGCTTCATCATTGCTTCTGAATAGCAACGGATTGCAAGGTCTGAGCCACCACCGGCCTTACCAGGAACAATCCAGGTAACAGTTCCTTCAGAAAACCCATAATCTTCCTGAATATCATCTGATACCTCCTCAGTATATGCAATATCTTTTGTACCCAGTGCAACACTAAATTGACACAGGTACAACATGATACAAAGCAACGCAATACTATACTTTTTCATATCTTTATCTTATCACCAGTATACTGCACCAAGGCATTCTCGTCATTATAGAGACCGAAAAACCCTTATACAACATGAGTACAGAGCACAATTATTTATTGCCCTCTTGCCGTATAAACGCTATACTCTTTTTACTATGGCTGGTTTTTATGATTATTATGATGTAGCTGTTGCTGGAGGCGGACATGCAGGTATTGAAGCAGCACTTGCAGCAGCACGTATGGGACTCAAAACTGTTCTCATCACTCAAACAATCGACTCTATTGGAAGAATGTCGTGCAATCCTTCAATCGGAGGTATTGCTAAAGGTAACATTGTAAAAGAGATAGATGCCCTTGGTGGAGAGATGGGTAAACTTATCGACAAATCCATGATACAATTTCGTCTGCTTAACAAAAGCCGCGGTCCTGCGGTACAAGCACCACGCTCACAGGCAGACAAAATTCTCTACTCAGAGCTTGCCAGACATACCGTTGAACAACAACCAAATCTCTATACATTAATGGATACCGTCGTCGATATCCTTACGACTGCCAGTGATACCAAGTTACCAGGAGACGCTGACTCAGCGGCCGCATCTGGCTCCATTCCAGGCGAAACACGAGGCTATGTTGATACAAATGCAACAGAGGCTGCCCGATCCGGCATGCGACAAAAGGTAACTGGAGTTGTCACAGAACGCGGACGTATCATCCCTGTTAGAGCTGTAGTACTGACAACAGGCACTTTCTTAGGGGGCAGAATCTTTATTGGTGACTATGATGCTCCTTGCGGACGCATTGGCGAAGCTGGCGCATTTGGCTTAACAGAATCCCTCAGAAGACTCGGTTTTACTACGGGACGGCTTAAAACAGGTACTCCTCCACGCGTACTCAAACACACAATAGACTTTTCAGTATTAGAAGAACAACCCTCTGATGAAGAGATCATTCCTTTTTCATTTGACAATGAAACGGTAGACCGACCAATGATACCTTGTCACGTTGTATATACCAACAACGCCACACATGATATCATCCGTGCCAATATAAACCGCTCTCCTTTGTACAGCGGTAAAATACACGGTGTAGGACCTCGCTACTGTCCATCCATCGAAGATAAAGTTATGCGCTTTGCTGATCGCGAGCGCCATCAGATATTTATCGAGCCAGAAAGTTTAGCAACAGAAGAAATGTATCTCAACGGTTTTTCTTCTTCATTGCCAGAACCTGTCCAAATCGCCTTTATGCATACACTGCCAGGTTTTGAACATGCGGTTGCAAGCCGTCCCGGCTATGCTGTCGAATACGACTATGTAGAGCCAACACAGCTCTATCCTTCTCTCGAGACAAAGCGTGTAGCAGGTCTTTTTAATGCAGGTCAAATAAACGGTACCTCTGGATATGAAGAAGCTGCGGGACAAGGACTCGTTGCTGGTATCAACGCAGGTTATTATGCCCGTGAGCATCGCACCTTCTGTGGACCATTGTGTGAGTCATCCGATGCGATGGGCGGTGTTCCCTGCTCTGCAGAAGGTGGTTGTTTACAAATGAAACCAAACTTTTCGCCAGAGGAACTAAAAGAATTTGCAACACTGAGCGCCCGTCAAACACAAGCCCTCAACAGTGCCGAAGAAGAAGCTCAAAAGAACGCTGGCTTTACCAACTTCCATAGCATACCTACGTATACACCGCTCATATTAGGACGTGATGAAGCCTATATCGGTGTACTTATCGATGATCTGGTCACTCTTGGTACAAAAGAGCCATATCGCATGTTTACTGCCCGTGCGGAATACCGCCTTAAACTACGCTATGATACAGCTGATCACCGCTTGTGCCACTATGGCTATGAAGCTGGTATTAAAACACAGTCTCAATTTGATAAAACAAATGAAAAGTACGAGCGTGAAGCACAGATACTTGCCTTGCTTGCAAAAGATCCAAAGGCCTCAAATCCCGGCTATAGTCAAAAAGAATGGGAGATGGCACAAACAGACTTTAAGTATCAATACTACATTGCACGACAAGACAGACGTGTTGAAAAACTACATAAAATGGAAGGTTTTCATATTCCACCAGACTTTGACTACGGCAAGATTGTATCCCTTTCAGCAGAGTCCCGCCAAAAGCTTGAAAAAGTCCGTCCACTCACGTTAGGACAAGCAAGCCGTATATCTGGTATACGCAACAGCGATATCATGCTGCTCATGGTGTATTTAAAATAAAAAAAGGAACCTCTCTGCATCTGTCTTCAGATGCTTTAAGAGGTCCCTTTACATCTACCTATGATATCTCACAGTGCGTTACACTTTAAATTTTCTGATTGCAGTACCCACATTTTGAATACTGTTAGCATTTTCATCAGAACTTTGCTTGATGTTCTGCAATGCATTGGTTATATCATTAACTCCTTCTGTCATCTCACCCATACTATTTGTAATTTCAGTGGTTACTGTTGACAGATTGTTCATTGCATTTTTAACATCAGCACTACCTTTCATCATTTCTTCAGCCCCATCCTTAACTTCGGTAGTAATAGTATTTATACGATGGATGGCATCGATTACCTGTTGACCGCCAGCTGCCTGCTCTGTCATAGCATTCTTAATGACAGTTTCCTGACCTGATACCGTCTGGGTATTGTTAAAGATAACGTCAAACTGTTTTTGAATTTCCTGTGCACCAGAAGAAACGGATACTATAAGAGTACGGAGGCGATCCAATTCTTCAGAAATTCTCTTACCCTGAGTGTTAGAATCTTCAGCGAGCTTTCTGATTTCGTCAGCAACGACAGCAAAGCCTCGACCTGACTCACCAGCGTGGGCAGCCTCGATTGCCGCATTCATTGCCAACAGATTTGTCTGGCTAGCAATGTTCTGGATAATCTTAGTAGCTTCAAGCAAACCTTCTGAATCAGCACTGATATTTTTGGTAACTTCAACCGTTTTTTCTATTAAGGTACGACCTGCATCGGCACTGCTGGTCAATTCCTCAACAGAATGAGCATTTTTTTCCAAAATACTGTTTACAGAGCGGATATTGGCAACCATTTCCTCTATCGAGGCAGAAGACTGTACAACATTGCTTGCCTGTACAGCAATATTTTCATTAAGCTTATTAATGCTATCAGTCATATGCTCCATAACTTCAGAAGTATGTGAAACACTTGATGACTGATTCAATATTTGATTTTTTATGCTTGAAATATTAGCACGAATCTCATTGGCAGCACTTGCCGTATCAGTGGTATCACCAGCCAACGTTTTTGCAACATGTTCCATTACAGAAGATTCTGAAATGATAGACTTAATGGTATCAGCAAGTTTTTGCATGGTTTCGTTAAAATACCCACTCAACTCTCCAATCTCATCATTTGATAAAATAGGTAAACGTTGTGTAAGATCGCCATCACCTTCTGAGATGTTTTTAAGAATGCTCGTAACATTTGACAAAGGTTTAGCAATAACTCGTGTCATAAAACCAGCCATCAACATTGACAAAACAATACCCACAACAAGGAGCACTCCCAATATTTGGATAATTTGTCTATTGCTTGCATACACCAAGCTTTCAGGAATAATGATGATATAATTAAGTGTCAATATGCCGTTACTAGAAGGCACGGTACGTAGCGTACAATATTGCCCAGAAACCTTTTCCCGATAGGATGCTGTAACTCCTGGTGTATACCCTTCAAGGGATTTTATACCAATTTCCTGCACTTTTTTAAATGACAAAGCGTCATCCATATTGTTAATAAGAATTGCACCAGTACTATCAACAAGCAGAACTTTCATTCCTGCAGATCCTTGCTTAAGAATATCCAAACATAAACTGTTTAGGTTAGTAAGGTCAGCATCAAGGGTGACAACACCGCGCATCCTATTATCCAATCCTTTGACAATTTTTGATACAGCAATAACCATTTCGCCAGCTGATGTCGTATATGCATCAGAAAAATGGACCGCTCCATTATCTTTTACCGCATTCTTGTACCAAGAGCGTACACGGGAGTCATAATGATCAGAACGAGGTTCTTCTGGATAACGGACAAAAGCACCATTTGACTCAAGTGCCAAACCTACACCGGTAAGCTCCGGAGTAGTAGTAGCCAAAGAACGAGCCAATTTATATACATCAGCTTCATAGGGTGAGGCTTCAAGCGGTTTCATAGGAACCTTTCCGCCAGGACCAGTAAGATCAACATATGATGTTATACTTTCATCATTTGTACGAACAAGTTCCACATCGGAAAATAAATTAACAGCATTCTGAATGCTCTTCAAATACATCGTAATAGAACTATCAAGCATTGCGATAGTACTATTTACCGCTCCATTAAATTGCTGCTCGTTCTGTTTTTTCATACGGATATAAATAGTGCCACCAAGTATGAGCAATAACAATACGGACAGAGCGACAATTCCAGAAACTAATTTAAAACCTATTGATTTCTTATGCTTAGAACTTTTCATACTACTCCTTTTTTTCTTATTCTACTATATAAAACAGCAATCCGCAATTTTTAAATATTCTGTAAAAAGGAGTATGTTTATTTCTTCTAATCGAAAGAACTACAACATTCTGCTACCAGACGTACAAATGCATTACGATCAATGCCTGTACAAATCGTAGTATTTGGCTGCTCCTTGTCAACAGCAAGACGATGATCAGCAATCGTCATACCTTCGGTAATAGAGCCAGATGTTTCAATTTGAACATAAGCTTGTTCTGTCGTAAACATTTCTGGTTTGATCAAATAGGCAATTGTTGTCGGATCATGCATGGCAATCCCTCTTGCACCAATTGAGGTATAGTATTTTGCATTAAACTGGAAGATATCAGCAGCAAGACGACATACTTTACCCTTTTGCTGTGCAAAGGCATCAATCTCATCAAACGTAATCATTGCGGTCTCTGTCATATCAAGTGGACAGAGTACGATTGGTACCCCACTTTTAAAGACAATATCAGCCGCATGAGGATCTACATAAATATTAAATTCTGCAGCGACTGTCTCATTACCGTGATCAAAACCTCCACCCATCACCACCAGTTTTTCGATGTGTTTTTTTACTTCTGGGTAGGTGCGTAACAGCAAGGCAATATTAGTAAGCGGAGCAGTACAGACTATGGTTATCGGTTCACTTGATTTTGTTAAAACACTATAGAGTAATTGTACCGCAGACAGTTCTTCCTCATGCATTTTAGGATCAGGAAGAATAACCCCGCCTAAACCTGTTGTACCATGTACCTGCGCAGCAGTATACAATGGTTTTATCAAAGGACGATCGGCACCACGGGCGACAGGCACTTTGTGAGCACCCAAAAAGCTCAATACTTTGAGTGTATTAAGCGTTGTTTTATCAACAGTTTGATTTCCTGCAACAGTAGTTACTGCTTTAAGTGACAATTTTTTGGCAGCACAAGCCATAATCAATGCAATAGCATCATCAGTACCTGTATCACAATCTATTATAATTGGTATTTTCTTTTCCATAATTATATATGATAACACATTACAATAAAAAGGGATACAGTACTTGTGATTGCTTTTTTCTATTATATATACTATATTGCTCCTTATGGATTTGTTGAAAAAACTCGAAGACTGCGCAGTACGCTTTGCAGAGCTTGAAAAGCAGGTTATGGATCCCAACCTGGTAAAAGACGCAAAAAAATACAAAGACACCATGAGGGAACATGGTCATTTAAGTGAACTAATGGCTTTGTATGATGAGTATAAAAAAATACTCCAAGGTATCAAAGATGATACTGAAATGATTACTAACGAAGATGATCAAGATATGAAAGAAATGGCCCGCGAAGAACTCAAAGAATTAGAGGAACGCCAGCCAAAACTCGAAGAAGAAATTAAGCTCAAGCTTATTCCTCCTGATCCTCTTGATGAAAAGAACATTATTTTGGAAATTCGTTCAGCTGCTGGTGGAGATGAAGCTTCACTTTTTGTTCGTGACCTTTGGGAAATGTATACCCATCTTGCAGAACGCAAGGGTTGGAAAACTGAAACCATGGAAGCTCAGGAAACCGAAGTTGGTGGTTTTAATAAAATTGTAACTTCTATTAGTGGAAAGTTTGTATACGGAACATTACGATGGGAGTCTGGAGTTCATCGTGTGCAGCGTGTTCCTGCTACAGAAAGTCAGGGACGATTGCAAACATCTACAGCGACAGTTGCTGTTTTACCAGAAGCAGAAGAAACCGAAATCGAAATTAAACCAGGCGATGTTCGTATTGATGTCATGCGTGCTGGTGGCCCTGGTGGACAGTGCGTTAACACAACCGACTCTGCAGTTCGTTTAACTCATATTCCGACAGGTATTGTTGTTATCCAGCAGGATGAAAAATCTCAGATCAAAAACAAAGACAAGGCTTTTCGTGTTTTACGTGCACGCCTTTTTGATCTTGAAGAAAGCAAAAAACAGGCAGAACGTGCCGCTGCACGTTCGAGCATGGTCGGTAGTGGTGCCCGCTCTGAAAAAATCAGAACCTACAACTTTCCACAAGACCGCGTAACCGATCACCGCATCAATTATTCAGCTCATAACCTCCCAGGTTTTATGATGGGTGATATGGATGATATGCTTGATGCATTAAATGTCTATGCAAAAGAAGAACAGCTTGCAGCTGATGTTTCTACTTTATAACATTGTATGACTATTCATGATGCCCGCCTCGCGGGCATAAAACAATTGGTATCATCTCCAACACCAGCGCTCGATGTCGACTGTTTGTTGGAGTATGTTACACACCAGGACAGGACACACCTGTTACTGAACCGCCAAAACCTACTTTCAGACCAACAGCAACATGATTTTGATGCTGCATTAGCAAAACGCCAGACTGGATTACCTATTGCATATATTGTCGGGCACAAAGAGTTTTACGGCTACGATTTTACAGTAAGCCCCGCAGTACTTATTCCCAAGCCTGATACAGAACTACTGGTAGAACATGCAATTGCTGAAGTCGCCTCACGCTGTACCCATCATACATCAAATATCGCTTTTTCACTGCTTGATGTGTGTACCGGTAGTGCTTGTATCGGTATCAGTATTATCAAGCAGGTTGCAGAGCTCTATGGCATCACGGGTATACAGACGTGTCTAACCGATATCAGTAACGAGGCTCTAGCCATTGCAAAAATAAATGCAGCACGATTACTTGACACACACGCTCAAGTACAATTTGTACAAGGCGACCTGTTAGAACACATACAGCAGGAGTATCCTCTTATCGTAACAAACCCTCCGTATATTCCTCATGATGAAGTGACAGAATTATTGCGTGACGGGCGTGGGGAACCAAGACTTGCTTTAGATGGTGATGTTGGAGACAATTTCAGTACAGACGGATTAGCAATAATCCGCAGATTAATTCCACAAGTATATGAGCATTTACAACAAGGTGGATTATTTCTTATCGAAACAGGGGAATACAATGCAATCCCCACTGCCGATCTTATGAGACAACAAGGATTTAAAGACGTACAAACTTTCTGCGACCTAGCAGGACAGTTGCGCCTGACCCAAGGAAGAAAATAAATCGTTTGTTATATAACAACTACTGGGCAAAGTTATATGGAGTTTCCTGATAGACATAGTAGTTGAGCCAGTTGCTATAGAACAAATGAGCGGTACTACGCCAAGAAGAACATGGCTGCTCCTCTGGATTATCATCAGGAAAATAATGAACAGGAATATCAATAGGCAGGTTCTTACCCTTATCACGCCAATACTCATCAGCAAGTGTATTGGTATCATATTCCAGATGACCAGTAATAAAGACACTACGATTATCTTTTGATTTTACGATGGAAACGCCTGACTCCAATGACTGAGCTAATATCACCAAATCATCATGAGAAGCAACATCGCCATACTTGATAGTTGTATGTCGTGATTGAGGAATAGGGAATACATCATCAAAACCACGTAAAAGTGGATCTGCCTGTGTTTTGCGCGTATTGCTAAAAACACCAAACAGTTTTTTTGACAATAACTGCTTTTGTATGCCATAGTGATGATACAGTCCTGCCTGTGCACCCCAACATATATACAAGGTACAATAGACGTTTTTACGGGCATAGTCCATTATTTTTGTCAAATCCTGCCAGTAATCAACCTGTTCAAAAGGCATTTGTTCAACTGGTGCACCCGTTATTATCATACCGTCATAGTTATGCTTAAACAGTTCTTCTGAACCGATATAAAACTTTTCAAGATGCTCTTCACCGGTATTCTTTGAAACATGATGCTCCATGCGTACCAGGGAAATCTCAACCTGAAGTGGAGTATTTGATAAGAGCCGCAGCAATTGTGTCTCTGTTGCAATCTTAGTAGGCATCAAATTGACTATAGCAAGTTTAAGAGGACGAATATCTTGTGTCATAGCCCGTTCATCGGTCATCACAAAGATATTTTCTTGTTGAAGAATTTTACGAGCTGGTAAATCAGATTGAATTTTTACAGGCATATCAAAGAGTATAGCAAATCTTGGTTTAAACTGCTATACTATCGGTATGTCAATGGTTACTAACCGGAAAGCTGCCATTAAAATGCTAAAGCAGCTTATTTTTACTCCTAAATCAGAGACAGAGACTTTCCGCTTAAAAATTGAAGATGCTTTGTCAGTTCCTATCCTCGCAAATAATGTCCAGCGCACCGAGCGTAATTATGGTGGTATTATTTGTGACATGCTCGAGCCGACACTATATGCATCGCATCGCATCATGCTGTATATCCATGGTGGTAGTTTTATAGGTGGTTCACGTGCTTCATGGAGATCATTGTGTGCATCGCTTGCAACAGTTTCTTCATGTCGAGTGGTATTACCAGAAATAAGACTGGCACCAGCACATCCCTACCCAGCTGCACTCGAAGATATTCAAGCAGTTTTTACAGCCCTGTTTAGTGAAGAAGAAATTTCCTGTACTCTTGATGCAGATAGTGGTGACAAAAAAGATCCTGACATCATTATTGCAGCAGATGGTTCCGGCGCGTCACAAGCATTGGCATTTTTATTGAACTTAAAAGAACGGTACAGAAAAGCTATCAAACATGTTATTTTACTTTCACCGTGGCTTGATTTATCATCCTCATCTCCAGTCATCATGGACAAAAAGAGCAGTGATGAAGTATTAACTGGCGAAAGTCTCAGAAAAAGCAGTGAAGTATATACATTTGCCTCTAATCTCGACAACCCCTATGTATCCCCGATGAATGCAAGTGATGACTTACTCAAAGGCTTTCCTCCAGTGTACATTCAGATTGGCGAAAAAGAGCTCCTCTTAGCTGATGCAAAGCGTTTTCAGACAAAGCTGATAAATACAGGTAATACCTGTACGCTTGATATCTGGCCAAACATGATGTATATGTTCCAGTTTGCTGACGCCTACTTGCCCGAGTCACACCTTGCCATCGAGCGTATCGGCAAAATGATTACTGCACGTCCAAAAGATCCTGAAGATAACTACGCCTCTTATAAGTTCAAAATCGAAAAAAGTCTTAATGCAGATGCATAGCATTTTGTAACTCTCTCAGAAAAGAAAAGGATTGTACATGGAATTAGTAGCGCCTGCTGGCAATATTGACAAGTTGTATTATGCATACACGTATGGTGCCGATGCCTCTTACATCGGTCTTAAACGTTTTTCTTTACGTATCAAAGCTGATAATTTTTATGAAGATGAATACAAACAGGTAATAGCACTTAAAGAAAAATATCCACAAAAAAAACTATTCTGTGCTTTGAATATCTCATTCCATAACCATGATATTGCACAGTTTATGAAGAATATCGATTATTTTAAGCTATATCCTATAGACTCATTCATCGTACAAGATTTAGGAATTGTTCCCGTATTACAAAAATACTTTCCTAATGCTGCATTACATTTAAGTACACAGGCAAGTTGTATTAACAGCGGTGCGGTAAAGATGTATCAGCAGATGGGATTTAAGCGTGTCGTACTCGGTCGCGAAACAACACTTGATGAAATAAAAGAAATAAAAGACGCAGTCCCCGACATGGAATTAGAAGCATTTGCACATGGAGCCATGTGTATTGCCTATTCCGGCAGATGTTTAATGAGTGCCTATTTGACTGGCCGTAGTGCAAACAGCGGGTTCTGTTCACAATCCTGCAGATGGAATTATGATGTATTGCTCGATGGCAAAAAGATTACCACGGCTACTGATCCTACTTCACTGGCACAGTCTGGAGCATTGGTCTTACGAGAGCATGAACGCAGCAATGAGTATTTCCCCGTCTACGAGGGAGATACATTTACAGCAGTATTATCAAGCAAAGATCTGCGCATGATAGAGCATCTTGATGATATGAAAAATGCCGGCGTTGATGCCATAAAAGTCGAAGGCCGCATGAAGAGCATCTATTATGTTGCTCTCGTCACTCGTGCATATCGAAAAGCACTCGATATTCTTGAAGGTAAGATTTCACAAGAACAGGCTCAACCATTTATAGCAGAGCTAGACAACGTCAGCCACCGCGAGTCTACCACAGGTTTTTATTATAACAGGGGTGATGCCGATAAAACGACAATTGGTGCATCAGATAGTCCTTACGAACTGACTGCATTCATCAAAAACCGATTACCAGCATCTGATGTTGCAAATATCATTGCAGCTGGTAAAAAGACACTGGCAGATCGTCAGAAAAAACTCGATGACATGCACCCGCAGGCACGTGCTGCAACCGAACGTGATTATGCAGCCCATCCAGAAAAAATACCACCTGTCGCAGAGCAAAAAGACAATTGGTATATGTATGAGATAGAAGCTCTCAATAAGTTTGATCTTTCTACAGAGTTAGAATACATCACTCCCGATGTTGCAAGTAAAAAGGCTGAAGCAGGAACCTGGACATTAGTTGATCCTAAAGATGGTACCATTTTACCATGGGTATGTAATGGCCACAGCTGTATGCTGTACACCAATGAATCATTACCTGATGGCGCACTGATCCGTGTCAAGGACACCGGCTTTGTATCTGGCTCTATCCGTGATACAGGACGGGAGAAAAAACAACTCTAATGTCGCGAATGTCGCGCACACGCTGCAGTTTCCTTGTCACTCTTTTTGCTCTCTGCGCCACATTACAGGGAGTATCTCAAGAGTATACCTTTCGGTATAGTCTTGGGCGCAACAATGGCACAGGATTTGAGCCCTTCCGTAATACAGCCCAATACCAGTTTGCATATACAGGAGACACCTGCAGTGCAGGAACAGGCTGGCAGCTGACAGAGCACACCTTTGATTTTACCGCTGATGCCGTCTGGTGGTTTTACAACACGACCACACAAAAAGACAATCCTAAAAAGATTGGCCTCGGTGGACTCTATCATTATCTCTTATATGAAGATATCAGCAGTACCAATGATTTTATGGCAGGAATACACATGCAAATTGGTGCATTCCGTCATATCATTGTCGATTGCGATTTGGACGTACAGTATAAAAAAGCACAAATTTTCGCAATAAAACGACATACACCGTGGCTCGATAACTGGAATCCTGCGTTACGTTTTCGATTGATCTATCAATGTACCAACAAGTCACAGCTATATGCCGAAATAGCCTCATATGAGTATTTTAGATACATGCTGTTCTTTGCTCCCTCATATACATTTGGTGGATTTTATCATTGGAACAACGGCTTATTTTTAGGAGCAGAGCTGGTTCCACGATACATCGACCAGTTTACCTTATCATCGTATTATGACTGCACAGAAGTGAGGGCATTTTTTGGATTTACGTTCTAATACCAAACTGGCATGCAACACCGTTTTTCTCATCCTTGTCGCCCTGCTATTAACCTCATGCGAGTTTCTGTTTGGAGGGTATGGATTAGACGAGTTTTTTTCTCACGGAGAAAGCGTCCACGATCGAGCAGATTCTATCACACAAGTTGCAGGTCCCGCATCAGTACAAACACTGCCTAATGACTATACCGTCATTGTCCTCACTGACATTCATTTTGGATATAAAGATGGCTTTGGCAGGGCCATAGATCATGACGATCTGGACAACACCTTTTTTAATTGGCTCGACAATTACATAGCCTCACATGAAAAGCCAGCGTTTTGCATCTGTTTAGGTGATGTCGTACAACATGGCTGGGAGTCCGAGTTTCAAGAGTATGTAGCCTTTTGTACAAAACTCAGTGCAAAACTGACAACTACAGGTGCAAATCTGGTGTATACAGTTTTAGGCAACCATGACGTCTATAATTCTGGATGGAACAATTATACCAAATATGTATTCCCTACTTCTTTCTATCGATTTGATACAAATACCTTTCATTGGTACTTTTTGGATACTGCAAGCGGTTCTATGGGGACCGAACAAATGGAAGCATTTTCAAGAGCTCTTGCTGCAGATTCGTCTGCTCCCAAAATCATCTGTACTCATTACCCTGTATATGCAGATGGTCAAATATATTATGTCCTCCAAAACACATATGAGCGAGATAAACTGATAACGATTCTTGCAAAACGCAACACCAAGTTTTATATGGCAGGACACTCGCACCAGTTTCATCATTTTAACTTTGGTGATTTTGAAGAGCTCAATGTACCCACCTATCTTGAGGGTCACTGGGCTTTGGTGACAATACATGAGTCCAGTGCCAGCGTCAGCTACTCAATAGTTCCTTAATAAATTCTTCTCTCTTTATATACAGACCTTATACTTTATTCTTAATACAGATATGTATCTCATTTTAAAATTTCTTGACAGAATATTTTAGCAGGGGTTAAGCTTATATATATATTTCCATGTAAAAAAAAGGAGGGTATATCATGAGTGTTGGAATACGCATAAAGAATGCGGTTAAAATTTTTGATGGAAAAAAAATCATTGATAAGTTAAATGTAACCATAAAACCAGGAGAGTTTTTTACACTGCTTGGTCCATCAGGTTGTGGTAAAACCACATTATTGCGAATGATTGCCGGTTTTAATTCTATCGAAGGCGGTGATTTTTATTTTAATGATAAACGAATTAACGATCTTGACCCATCCAAACGAAATATTGGTATGGTATTTCAAAACTATGCTATTTTTCCTCATTTGAGTGTCCGTAAAAATGTTGAGTTTGGTCTACAAAACCTTAAAATGGATCGTACAAAAATACATGAGCAAGCAGAGTCATTCTTAAAACTGATGCAAATCGATCAGTTTGCAAATCGTATGCCAGCCCAGCTTTCTGGTGGTCAGCAGCAACGCGTTGCAATTGCACGTGCTCTTTGTATAGAACCACACGTACTACTCATGGACGAACCGTTATCAAACCTCGATGCAAAACTTCGTATTGAAATGCGCTCTGCAATTAGGGAACTGCAAAGGCAAATAGGTATTACAACTATTTATGTTACCCATGATCAGGAAGAAGCCATGGCAGTATCAGATAGAATTGCCGTTTTAAATAGCGGAACTATCCAGCAGATAGGTACACCAAAAGCAATTTATCAACGCCCTGCAAATACGTTTGTTGCTTCGTTTATCGGACATAACAATCTTATCCAAGGTTCTATTAAAATGCAGGATAACAAATGTATGCTGACCATTTTAAACTACACTGTTGAGATTGCCAACATTCAGGAACAATACAAAAAGGATCAGGACGTATTGGTTTCTATACGCCCGGAAGAGTTCCTTATGCAGCCAGATGATTTCAACGGCATAAGTGCAAAGGTGCATGATTGTATATTCCTTGGATTAAATACACATATTATTATCGAACTCGAAAACGGTATGCGTTTTGAAACTATCCAAGTCTCTCGTATCGACGACTTACTACAAAAAGGCAAAGAAGTAAAACTCGGTCTTGATATTAATAAGATAAATATTTTTACACTTGACGGCTCTACAAACATTCTCACTGGCGTCAAAAATGACAACGAACAGCCGGAGGCATAGACCATGTCAAAGAAATGGAAATTTGATGTCTGGACAATTGTCTCCATTGCCATTATGGGGTTGTTTATTCTGTGTCTGCTCTATCCGATGATCAAGATATTCCGTTTAGCGGTTCTTGACAGCAACGGACACTTTACGATGAGTAACTTCATCACCTTTTTTTCAAAACCGTATTATAGTAAAACGATATTAAACAGTCTAAAGCTTGCCATACTGATTACGTTCTTTTCGTTAGCTGTTGGTATTCCCCTTTCGTACTGCTATTCGTTTTACATACTCAAAGGTGCCAAGATGATCTTTATTTTGAGCATCTTGTGCTGTATGTCAGCTCCCTTTATCGGTGCCTATGCATGGATTTTGTTGCTTGGCCGTTCTGGAGTTTTGACCGTCTTTTTGGAACGCCTACTCCATATCAAGATAGGCAGCATCTATGGGCTTCGCGGCATAGTCTTAGTTGAGACCTTAAAGCTCTTTCCGCTCGTATTTATCTATATGAACGGTGCCTTTAAGAACATCGACAACAGCCTGCTCGAAGCTTCTGCAAACCTAGGATGTGTCGGTATCAAACGTGTGTTTAAGGTAACACTGCGTCTGTGTATGCCAACTATTCTTGCCGCTTCGTTACTGGTATTTATGCGTTCATTCGCAGACTTTGGAACACCGTTATTGCTCGGTGAAGGCTTTAGAACATTCCCGGTAGAGATCTATAACCAATACTTGGGAGAAAACGGAACAGACTTCCATTTTGCTGCTACCATCAGTGTTATAGCAATCATTATTACGGCCCTGGTTTTTGCCCTGCAAAAATGGGGAACCAATAAGTTTAAGTTTTCTATCAATGCCCTGCATCCGGTACAAAAGAAAAAACCTGGACTTATCCGTGCTATTATAATGAATGCGTATTGCTACATCGTTATTGCTTTTTCATTTTTGCCACAGCTCTATGTCATTTTCCTGTCTTTCAAGAAATGCGATATGGCAGTATTTAAACCGGGCTTTTCACTTGACAGCTACAAGGCAGCATCCCGCCATCTTTTGTCACGCTCTCTGACAAACTCACTGGTCATAAGCGGTTTGGCACTTGCCATCATCATATTGCTGTCAATATTCATTGCCTATCTGGTTGTACGTCGTCCAAGCCTCTGGAATAATATGATCGATACCATTTCAATGATACCGTATATCATTCCTGGTGCAGTCATTGGTATTGCCTTGGTCATAGCCTTTAGTAACAAACCTTTAGCCCTCACTGGTACTATGATTATTATGGTCATGTCTTTTGTCATACGCCGAATGCCCTATACTATACGCTCGGCAACGGCAAACCTCATGCAAATACCAATGAGCATCGAAGAAGCCTCCATAAGTCTTGGTACCTCTAAGCTTAAAACATTCCGCAAAGTAACGGTACCTATGATGACCAACGGTATTTTGTCCGGAGCTATTTTAAGTTGGGTATCCTTAGTTACGGAATTGTCCAGTTCAATCATTTTGTACAACAACAGTACCATCACCTTAACGATGTCAGCCTATGTGTCAATTGCTATGGGTAACTACGGAATGGCTTGTGCCTTTTCTTCAATTTTAACGGTATTAACATTCTTGTCGTTATTACTGTACTTAAAGATAAGTGGTGCAGAAGACATCAAAATGTAAACAGGTATTTTGTCCGGAGCAATACCGGATGTAATATATATACTAAGGAGCGAAAAATGAAAAAAATTGTTGGACTTTGTGCCATGGCTCTTGCTGCAATGAGCATGGCAGTATTTGCAGCTGGCGGTAGTGATAAAAAGAATAATCGCGTTGTTCTCTATTCCTCTATGACTGAAAATGACATAGGTAACTTAACTCGCCTTTTTGAAGAAAAGAATCCTGGAATGACTATTGAAGTTGTTAATGGTTCTGCAGGTGAATTAACTGCTCGTATCCGTGCAGAAAAAAACAATCCTCAAGGCGATGTCATGTGGGGCGGTTTAGGAAACAGCGATGGTATGGCAAATGCTGACTTGTTTGAAAATTACTTAACAGAGTATGAACCTGATATTATGGAAGGTTATAAATCAAATAATGGATTTTATAACCTTGACCACCTTTCAACTGTTGTATTCTGCGTTAACACAGATCTAGAAAAACAGCTCGGTTTAAATATTAAAGGTTATGCAGATTTGCTTGATCCAAAACTAAAAGGCAAAATGGTTCTTTCTGATCCAAATTCTTCTTCAGCAGCATGGAACAATGTTTGTAACATTATGTCAGTTTATGGAAATGACTCAGCCGCTTCATGGGATTACATCGAAAAACTATTAAAGAATGATATCGTTATTTCTACTTCATCATCTGTTTGTTTTAAGAGTGTACAGACTGGTGAATATGTAGTTGGTCTCACTTATGAAGATGGTGCATCTACCCTGCTTAAGTCAGGTGCTACAAACATCAAGATGGTATATCCAGCTGAAGGTACATCAGCTTCTGCATTCGGTTGTGCTATGATCAAAGGATGCAAAAACCCAGAAGGTGCAAAAAAGTTGATTAACTTCTTAATGAGCCCAGAAGGCGAAACTGACCTGGGTAATGCTTTACAGACATTGCGTCTTACCAACTCAAAGGCAACATATACTTCAAAGTACCTGCCAGACAGCAAAGATGTAAAATGGGTTATTCGTGATGTTGATTGGTTAATTGAACACAAAAAGGCTGTACTCGAGCACTGGAACAGCTTATACACATCTATCCACAAATAAGCTATCAGGATAAAACAATTTATCTAAAAGCAAGGACCATCTGATGTTTATTTCAGGTGGTCTTTTTTTTATACTTCTCTACCACAAGTTTTTTGTAACCTTACAAAGCTTCCATCAGTGAATGTATAGGTTGTGCATGAGGATAATATATACTTTCATCTTGCTGTTATTATAAAAGACATGTATTACCTATTGACATAGTGGGTAATAAAATATATATTTAACCTATTAATTCGATAGGAATATATCGAATCACATTGTCGATTCACGACGATTATAACTTTTTTTGGAGGTACATAATGAAATTTTATTTTGAAAAACTTGTTCGTGAAAATTTCCGCAACGGACGTATGTGCCTCTGTTGTTGTCTTTGTTAGGCTAAAAGTTCTTTAGCCAAAAATCTCTTTTTACATACAGTTATTCTCTAAAAAAACGCCAGAGGTGGGTTTTTAGAGATATCCTAATCTCTATCTTTAATAACTTTGTTGCAAAGTTTTGGTATAGAGTACATTTCTCAAAAACAATTACAGAGGTATTATTATGTTTAAATCATTTTCTAAAATTACAAAAACAGTTGCGTTGGCAGCCATTTTGACAGCTTCACTTTCACCCCTTTCTGCAAAATCAAAAACAGGAAGAACAGTTGCACAAATTAAAAAAAGCGGAACCATTAAGATAGCTGTATTTAGTGACAAAAAACCATTTGGTTATGTTGACGAAAAAGGTGAATATCAAGGATACGATGTTTATTACGGAAACCGCATAGCAAAAGATCTGGGCGTAAAAGTAAAATATGTTCCTGTTGAAGCTGCAAATCGCGTAGAAGTTTTGACAACAGGCAAAGTAGATCTTGTTCTTGCAAACTTTACCGTAACCCCAGAGAGAGCAGAAAAGGTTGATTTTGTACTTCCATACATGAAGGTTGCTTTGGGTATCGTTTCTCCAAAATCTGCTTTAATAACAGATCCGGCTCAGCTTAATAGAAAAACCTTGATTATTGCAAAAGGAACCACCGCAGAAAGTTATTTTTCAAAAAACTATCCAGAAATTAAGCTCTTAAAATTTGACCAGTATTCAGAAGCATATAACGCGCTTTTAGATGGTCGTGGTGATGGTCTTTCTACAGACAATACAGAAGTCCTAGCTTGGGCAATCGAAAATCCTTCCTTTGCAGTAGGTGCAGGAGCTGATTCTATAGGAAGTCTTGATGCAATTGCAGGAGCAGTTACAAAAGGTAATACAGATTTACTTAACTGGCTCAATAATGAAATTGCAGAACTAGGAAAAGAAAACTTCTTCCACAAAAATTATGAAGCAACACTCCGTACTGTTTATGGTGCAGATAGTGACGCAGACAGTCTTGTAGTTGAAGGTGGAAAACTCTAAAAGATCTTTTAAGACCAATCCCCGAAACTAAAGCGACAAAGCTCACCTTTCGGGGTATTTTTGCATATTAGGGGCAAGGAATGGATTTAGAATTTATAAAACAAGTAATTCCATTGTATGTAGAGGCATCGGTTCTTACTTTGAGAATTGGTTTTACAGGTATAGTTCTTTCTTTGTTTTTTGGAGTTTTGTTTGCACTTATCAGATTTTGGAAACTTCCTATTTTAAACCTAGCAGTGATTGTGTACACAGAAATTTCAAGAAACACGCCTCTTTTGATTCAACTTTTTTTCTTGTATTTTGCATTACCGCGCATTGGTATCCGACTTACCGGTGAGCAATGTGCACTCATCGGAGTTGTTTTTTTGGGATCTTCCTATATGACAGAAACCTTCCGAAGTGCACTTGAAACAGTAAGCAAATCTCAAGTGGAAAGCGGACTTTGCATTGGCTTACATACGATTCAGATTGCACGTTATGTTGTGTTTCCGCAAGGATTAAGTGTCGCAATTCCAGGAGTAGTTGCAAACATTATTTTCTTACTAAAGGAAACTTCAGTTTTTAGTGCAGTCGCTTTGGCAGATGTCATGTTTGTTGCAAAGGATTTGATTGGTCTGTATTACAAAACAGAAGAATCACTGTTTCTTTTGGTTGTGGCATATTTCATTATGCTCCTTCCGATTACAGTTATTTCGCGCGTTCTTGAAAAAAGACTTTCACAGTACAGAGGCAAAAAATGAGTGCAGCAGTCAGTGTTCTTTTTAGGGGAAGAAATTTTGTTCGCCTTTTGGGAGGTCTTTGGGTAACCATTTGGATTGCCCTCGTTTCTGTCCTACTTTCCATACTTCTTGGATTTGTGTTTGGAATTATTTTAACAAGAAAAAATAAATGTATACAAATAATTTCAAACATATATCTTGAGTTTATGAGAATAATGCCACAGATGGTTTTGCTTTTTCTGGCTTATTTTGGACTAAGCCACGCTTTTGATATTTCAATTTCAGGGGAATTTGCAAGCATTTTGGTTTTTACACTTTGGGGTACAGCAGAAATGGGAGAACTTGTAAGAAGTTCACTTGAATCAATTTCTAATCATCAGTATGAAAGCGGAAGAGCGATTGGACTTACAGAAAAACAAATTTTCTTATATCTCATTATTCCGCAAAGCTTAAAAAGAATCATTCCTCTAAGCATGAATTTAATTACCAGAATGGTTAAGACTACGAGTCTTGTAGTTTTTGTAGGTGTAATAGAAGTGGTAAAAATTGGGCAGCAAATTATTGAAGCAAATCGTCTTACCATACCTACTGCCAGCATTGCGGTTTATGGAGTGATTTTCTTTATGTACTTTATAGTTTGCTTTCCGCTTTCCTTTGTTGCAGGCAAACTTGAAAAGAAAAATGAAATCTAAAAAATAGGAGAGTACATATGGCATTATTGACTATACACAATGTAAAAAAAGCATATAAAAACGAGGAACAGATATTAAAAGGCATTTCTCTTAAAGTCTATAAAGGCGAAGTTGTTGTCATTTTAGGAAGTTCTGGTTGCGGTAAGTCAACATTACTCCGTTGTATAAATGGTCTGGAATCAATTCAGGAAGGCGAAATTTTATTGCATGATGAAGTTATCAGCAATCGAAAAAAAGATATGCATAAAATCAGACAGAAAATTGGAATGGTTTTTCAAAATTACGACTTATTCCCCAATTTGACTGTTATGAAAAATATACTTTTGGGACCAGTAAAGGCACAAAAAAAGGATACAGCGGAAGTTATGGCTCAAGCAGAAAAACTTTTGGCGCGTGTAGGTCTTTTAGATAAAAAAGATGCATATCCCCGTGAACTCTCCGGTGGTCAAAAACAGCGAGTTGCTATTGTTCGCGCCCTTTGTATGAACCCAGAAATTCTTTTATTTGATGAGGTAACAGCCTCTCTTGACCCTGAGATGGTTCGTGAGGTTTTGGATGTTGTTATGGACTTAGCAAAAGAAGGCCGCACCATGCTTATGGTAACTCATCAATTGGAATTTGCGAGGGCAGTAGCTGATAGAATTGTTTTTATTGATGGCGGTGTCGTTTTAGAGGATGATAATCCTGAAGAATTCTTTACTCATCCCAAAACAGAACGGGCTAAAAGATTTTTAGAAGCATTTAAATTTGAAAAACGCATTACGTACGCAGAAGCAATATAGGGGGAAAAAATGTCACTTTCACTAGAATCAAAATGTCTACACTTAGAAAAAACCGAAACTACCACAGAAGGGGAAGTCACCCCTACTCACTGTAGCCACTACGGGTCGATAAGTTTTCCTATTTACCAGACCGCAACCTACGCACATCCTGCAGTTGGACAATCAACAGGTTTTGACTACAGCCGTTTGCAAAATCCAACTCGTGAGCAGCTTGAAAAAGTTGTATGTCAACTAGAAAGTGGAATTGACGCACTGGCACTTTCTAGCGGAATGGCGGCAATCACCTTAGTAATGGAACTATTTTCCCCTAACGACCACATCATTGCAGATTCAGACCTGTACGGTGGCTCAATCCGTCTTTTTGACAATGTTTCTGCAAAAAACGGAATTTCTTTTACTCGGAAAAACATTTCGTCTTTAACTGCTGAACAGTTGGAATCCCTTATTACAAAAAAAACAAAGGCAATTTATATAGAAACCCCAACCAACCCCATGATGAATATTACAGACATCGCCCAAGCTGCAAAAATTGCCCACAAACATAATGTGTTTTTAATTGTGGATAACACTTTTATGTCACCATATTTTCAAAATCCGCTTACACTGGGAGCAGATATTGTAATTCACTCTGGAACAAAATATCTGGCAGGTCACAATGATACCCTTGCAGGATTTATCGTAACAAACCGGACTGAAATTGCAGAAAGGCTCCGATTCCTCATCAAAACAACAGGAGCAGGTCTTTCTCCTTTTGACTCCTGGCTTACGCTCCGAGGAATCAAGACGCTTTCAGTCCGAATGGAAAAATCTCAAAGTAACGCCGTCAAAATTGCAGAGTGGCTCAAATCCCAAAAAGAAGTTACAAAAGTTCTCTATCCAGGATTTTCCGATCACCCAGGATACAATATCCAGAAAAAACAGAGCCGTGGATTTGGTGCGATGCTTACGTTTAATGTTACAAGCGAAAAAAAAGCAAAGTCCATTTTGAACCGAGTAAAACTCATTCAATTTGCCGAAAGCCTTGGGGGAGTAGAGACACTCATCACTTATCCTATAACGCAGACTCATGCCGATGTCCTGGAATGTATCCGACTTAAAAATGGAATCACACCATGTACGCTACGTCTTTCCGTAGGAATAGAAAAGGCAGAAGATTTGATAGAAGATCTGGCGCAAGCAATCAAATAAAATTTTGATAACGTTCAGACAAGATGTACTTTTCTACTGATAAAATACATCGAGATTCCCAGCGTGATGGCTTCCGTTACGGGAGCCGTGAGCCAGATTCCATCCAAGCCCCAGAGAGCGGAGAATACAAAGATTGTAATGAGCAGGATTACAATTCCTCGGGCAGCTGAAATTATCGCAGACTCTTTTGCCATGCCGCAGGAAGTAAAATACATCGAGCCAATCATATTGAAGCCCTGAAGCAAGAATACTGGCACAAAGATTTTTAGACCGTGAGTGACCATTCCGATAACCTGCCCTTCCTTTACGAAGATTCGGGCATAGATTTCAGCTCCAAAGAAAAGTCCCGCTGCAAAAATTACGCCAAAGACAAAGATAAAGCGGTTGGTGATTTTCCGAAGATCACGACAAAGATTTTCTTCCTTTGCACCAAAACAAAAACTCACAAGCGGGCACATTCCTTCGCCGAAGCCGATTGTAATCATGCTGAAAATAAAGATTGAGTAGCCCAGAATCGTAAAAGCCGCTACTCCGTCCTGACCAGAATATTTCAGAAGAACAAAATTGTAGCAGTACATGCTGATGCAGCCCGCAAGCTCCCCGATGAACTCAGAACTTCCGTTCAAGAAAGTCTTTGCAATTTCTTCCTTGTTCCAGCTGAATATTCCGAACTTCAAGCCGCATTCAGCTTGATTTGATTTTCCGGTTCTCAAAAAATACAGCGAGCAGAAAATCACCGAAAGCAGAAGCGTTCCAAGAGAAGCGAATGCAATTCCTTTGATTCCAAAACCGAGCTTTGCCGCAAAAACATAATCTAAGACTGCGTTCAAAATTACAGTCAGAATATTAATCATCATGTAAACCTGTGGCTTTCCGTCTGCCCGCAAAAACATTCCGAAAACCGAATCAAGCACCATAAGCGGACAGAAAATCAAAAAAACCGAATAATAATCCTTAAAAAGCGGACAAAGCTCTGCCGGCACCTTAAGCAACTTCATCACAGGATTAAAGAAAAGTCCAAAAAGCAGGGAAATTCCCACAGAAACCAGCAGACTCAGAATCATGCTCTGGTTGAAAACCTCATTCGCTTTTTTGTGATTTCCGCTACCGTTTTCAATTCCACAGATTACGCTACCGCCAACGCCAATCATCAGTCCGACCGCAAGATACAAATACAGTACGGGAAGTCCCAGATTCACAGCCGCAAGTCCGCCAGAACCGATAAAGTTCCCAGTAAAAAAACCGTCGGTAATCGTTATCATGCAGGAAAGCACCATTCCGATTGTACTTGGGATTGCAAACTGCAGAATGCTCCCAACCTTGTGATTTTTGATTTCTTGAATATTCATATTTACACCTCTTGCAAGGGAGTATAGGGACTGACAGCAATAAAAACTTCTGAAAACGTGCCATTTTAAATTAGCACGAATTCAGAAGTCTTTTCCTTCCATTGATGCCAGAATCAAGCCATGAACGACAAAATTATTATCAAGGGACTGAGGCAGAACAACCTCAAAAACATCAGCATCGAGATTCCGAAGAACAAGCTCGTTGTATTTACAGGTGTTTCAGGTAGCGGCAAGTCAAGCATTGTTTTTGACACGATTGCTGCGGAAAGCCAGAGACAGATGAACGAGACTTACCCGGCTTTTGTGCGCACAAGGCTTCCAAAGCACGAAAAGCCGCACGCAGATTATATAGACAACCTTACGGCAAGCGTAGTAATTGACCAGAGCAGGCTTGGCGGCAACATGCGCTCAACCGTAGGAACAATCACGGATATGTATTCGCTCTTACGCCTGCTTTTCAGCCGGATCGGACTTCCGCAGGTTGGTTCGGCTTCTTATTTTTCTTTTAATAATCCCAACGGGATGTGTCCAAAGTGTTCCGGCATTGGAAAAATCATGAAACTGGATTTGGACAAGGCTGTGGACAAAGAAAAGTCCTGGAACGACGGAATGGTTCTGCTGCCAGCCTTTGCTCCGGGGAAATGGTATTTCAGACAGTACACTTCAAGCGGAAAATGGGATTTGAACAAAAAGTTCAAGGACTATAGCGAAGAAGAAAAAAATCTGCTTTTGTACGGAATCCCGGGAAACGACAAGGTGGAAGGAATCGCAAATCATTTTGAACGCCTCTGCCTGATGAAAAAAAGTGAAAACGAAAGCGAGATGAACTCTGAGCGCATTGCATCTTTTGCTTCTGAAGAAACTTGTCCTCTTTGCGGCGGAAAGCGGCTCAACGAAAGGGCTCTTTCAAGCAAAATCGCAGGCTATAACATTTACGAGCTTTCCGAGATGGAATTTTCAAAGCTGCGTGAAGTTATTGCTGGCATAAGCGATGAGCGTGTCCGCACCGTAACGGACAGTCTGATTGCAAGTCTTGACCGTCTGATAGAAATCGGACTTCCCTACCTCAACATGAGCCGCGAATCCGTAACTTTGAGCGGCGGCGAATCACAGAGACTCAAACTCGTGCGCTATATGGGAAGCTCCCTCACCGGCATGACCTACATTTTCGACGAGCCTTCAACCGGAATGCATCCGCGTGACGTTTACAGAATGTCACGGCTTTTAAAGAGCCTTCGAGACAAAGGAAACACTGTTCTTGTAGTTGAGCACGATAAGGACATAATTCAGATTGCGGACGAAATTATTGATGTGGGGCCCTTCGCTGGAAAAAACGGCGGACAGATTCTTTTTCAAGGAAGCTACAAAAAGCTGCTCAAGAGCGGAACAAAGACCGGCAACGCAATGAAAGAAATTGTTCTTCCAAAGGAAAATCCGCGAAAGCCAAAGGGCTGGATTTCTGTGCGGGGTGCAAATCTTCATAATCTCAAGAACGTCAGCGTGGATATTCCGCTTGGTGTGCTTACATGCGTCACTGGCGTTGCAGGAAGCGGAAAATCGACGCTGATTACAAAAGTCTTTGCAAAAGAAAATGAAGATAAGGTTGTGCTTATTGATCAGACTGCAATCACCGTAACTGGCCGCTCAACTGCCTGTACATATCTGGGCTTCTTTGACGAAATCCGTAAGCTTTTTGCAGAGGTAAACAATGTTGATTCAGGACTTTTTTCTTTCAATGGCAAGGGAAAGTGCCCGGCCTGCAAGGGACGCGGCGTAATTGTGACCGAGCTGATCTTTATGGATCCGATTGTGACGACCTGCGAGGAATGTGAGGGAAAGCGTTACAGCAAAAAGGCACTGGACAAATTCTACAATGGCAGGAACATCGTCCAGATTCTTGATATGAGTGTAGAGGATGCTCTGGTCTTTTTTGAGGATTGTCTTTCACGCGACCGCGAGAACAGGTCTGTCAAAAAGGTAATTGAAAATCTTCTTTCACTAATTGAGGTTGGTCTTCCCTACCTGAGCTTGGGACAGCCGCTTTCAACTTTGAGTGGGGGCGAGCGACAGCGGGTAAAGCTTGCAAAAAATCTTCACAGGGCTGGAAGCATTTTTATTCTTGACGAGCCAACTACGGGACTTCATGCAAGTGACATAAAACCGGTGATGGAGCTTCTTGAACATTTTGTTGACCGAGGGAACACGGTGATTGTAATCGAGCACAACACCGACGTCATGAAACTGTCCGATTACATCATCGATGTTGGCCCAGACGGAGGAAAAGCAGGAGGCGAAATTGTCTTCACAGGCACACCAAAACAGATGATTGAAAACGGCAAGACAATTACCGCGGAATATTTGAGAAAATAAGACAAAAGTAAAATTAGGGGAAATTTTCCCCTAATTTCTTTAAAAAATAATGTCAGTTCTAAAAATTAAAAACATTGCTCCAGTCAAAGTCACCTGAACTTTCCGTATTTTTTGGCCAATGACTGCACCAGTATGGAACACTCGGTGTTTCCACGCGGTCCAGACTCGGTGTATACGGCTTGATATCAAGAACAGGAGTATCCTCGTTTGCATCGATGAATGTTACTCCTATAACTCCACTACTGTAATCAATGTCGGTTACTTCGACAGCTGTAAGTGCAATCGGATTCGGGCGGCATGGGGATCTTGTCGCAAACACACCCATCACTTCAGGTGAGTTTTTGTAAGGTTGTTCAACCTGCAGTTCATTTCTGCATTCCTCATTATCACATCCGTTGAACCACCAGAATACATTTACATGGCTGAAGCCGTCCAGTGCTTTTAATCCAGGGATGTACTGCTTTTCCATCTGAATGAATGAACCATTTTCGCCATGTTTTACTTTACCAATTTCTTTTACCTGAAAAATCATAATTTAACTCCTTATCGCGATTGACTGATTTTTGTTATGTAAATCGTGATAAGGCAAATATAAAATATGAGACTAAAAAACACTTCTGAATTCGTGCTATTTGGAATATGTGAAAAAAACTAATTACACAATCGGGATGCAGATGTCCAGCTCCATGTAAAGTGTGTCTTTGTCAATACGACGGTAGATGTCAAAGCCCATGCGGTTGTCTACGCGATTTCCGTTTTCTGCAAGCCATCTACAGAAAAAACTCTGGTAAGCGCTATAAATCTGCTGAGGATACCCTTCGTAGCGGTAAATTGCAAACTTTCCGCCCTTTATTGTCATAGTATTTGGTAAAGCCAGAACTCCAGCTCTGCTTGTAATTCCTGCTGCAGCAGTTTTTTGTACGACATTTTTTAGCCGAGGATCATTCGGGTCTACCGTCATGCACACATCATAAATACATTCGTCTGGATCAGTGATTGAAGGATCATTTTTTGTGCATTCAATAAAAATGCTTTCGCTCGTGTAAAAATCTCCGTAATGATTCATAAAACTGCACCAGTCATCTTCCAGTTGGTGGTAATTCCCCTTGCGCCGTTCGTAAAGTACAAAAAAGTCAGGCAGCATCTCAATTCTGATTTTCTTTGCGCATTCTTCATAAGTTTCAAGCTTGTTTTCTGCTCCGTAGAAAAACGGATGGAAAAATGAATGTTCAACAATGTCTTTTCTGAACTGTGCCGGAGTTTTTTCAAAATGATTTCGGAAAAGCGTGGCGTAATTCGAAGCTGAATAACCGTAATCGCTACCGATTTCCGTAATGCTCCGGTCTTTTTCAATCTTAAGCCTGAAAGCACTCAGTTCAATTTTACAACGTTTTATAAAGCTGTAGATGCTTTCGCCAGTTTCGGCCTTGAAAAGTCGTTCCAGATAAAACTTTGAATATCCGCAGTAATCTGCGACAGTTTTTACATTAATTTCTTCTTTGCTTGCATGAGAAAAAATAAAATCTATTGCCCTGTTTATAATCTGGTTTTCAATCATATTGGATTATATTTCTCCAACAAAGTACCCCAATAATTCCAAGATAAACACTTGAAAGAATTACATAAAAGAGAATATCAACCTTCAGAAAACAGTAGAGGAAATTAAAGCAAAAATGAACCGCAATTCCGTAGATCAGATTGTCATGCTTTTTCATAAAGTAATTCATGATAAAGCAGAGTCCTGTCATTACAATGATGTTTGAAAGCACATACGGAATCATCTGCCTGCCAAAAAAATCCGAATCCACAAACCACAAAATCGTATGCCAAAAAGCCCAGATAAGCCCCTGAATTACCGAAGCTTTAAAGAACCCGTAGCGTGCGTTAAGGCAAGGGCGTACAAAACCGCGCCAGCCTGATTCTTCGCCTGTTGGGCCGCTTGTTATTGAAAACAAAAGTGAAGCCCATAAGGGATATGAGCCTAGACTCCAGTAGGAAGAAAATACCTTCCCTTCAATCAGCGAAAGGATAAAAACCGAAAGAAGGGTGGCAGAAAGTGTAAGCAGGCAGGCCTCGGCAAGAGAAAAGGAGGTAACTCCCCCACCAAAGGCCGTCTTGTAAAATTCCTTGATGCTTTTACCAGGCATAAAATATTTGAAACCTGCAAGCAAGACAAGTGTAGGAGACCAAGCGCAGACATTCGAAAGAATCCTCATAACGACAGGAGGACAATGAAAAACCATACTGGCACTTCCGCACAGTCCCAGAACCATTACCCAGAATACAAGGTACGTCGCAATGACATAATTCCGCAATGTTTTCATAATTCCGTCCTCCATCTTACGAATGACTAAAGCATACTTCAAAGAAAAAGTATATGGAATGCTTTTCAGACAAGATGCAGGTTTATCCCGATGAAATGCATACATCGTTACTTGCTATTTTTTCCGACAATCGTTATGTTAGAATAGTAAAAACTAGTAATACATCTTTCGAGAGATTCTGATTGCCCTGTTCGGGCGGTTTGAATCTTACTTTCCGGGTTGCAAGATGACTTTACGCTCATAATTGTGGCCCATATCTCACTCTCCTCTTTTCAGGCTGACTGCCGTATTTTAACTTCGGCATATTCACGCTTAAGGAAGATGTATGAAAATCACAGAAGATAATTTTACGATAACCACGATTTATTTTGACGGGCAGTTCTGGTGTGCCCTTATCGAGCAGTGCCGTAATGGGAAGAACTTTGCCGGTCGCTATGTTTTTGGAGCTGAGCCAACAAATCCTCAAATTCTAAACTGGATGGTAAATGCTTTTGACAATGTTCCTCTTTTGCCGGTAGAAGGACGGACAAAAATCCGCTACAAAAAGCTTGCAAATGCTAAATCAAAATCTAAAGCTGACGGTGCAGGAATTCCAAAATCACTCATCGCATTTTCAAATGCTCAAAAAGAATATGCAAAAGAGCGTAAAATACTTGGCAGAAAACAGAAGAAACTTGAAGAGAGGGAAAAATATCTTTTAAGACAAAGCAAAAAGAAGGCAAAAAAATGAATTTAGTTTTATACATTCACGGAAAAGGCGGATCTGCCGCCGAAAGCGATCACTACACAAATCTTTTTCCAGAATACGAAGTTCTGGGCTTGGACTACAAAACTTTCACTCCATGGGAAACAGGAAAAGAAATCCACGAGACTGTAAAAGATTTAAAATCAAAATACGAAAACATTATTTTGATTGCAAACAGTATCAGAGCCTTTTTCAGCATGAATGCACAAATCGAAAATCTGATTAAAAAGGCATATTTCATTTCACCGATTGTGAACATGGAAAAACTCATCTGCAACATGATGAGCTGGGCAACTGTTTCAGAAGAAGAGCTTAAAAGACGTAAAGTTATTTCTACGGATTTTGGAGAGGATTTATCTTGGGATTATCTACAATATGTGAAAAATCATCCTGTAAACTGGAATGTGCCCACAAAAATTCTTTATGGCGAAAAGGATAATCTTACATCTTTTGAAACCATGAAGGCTTTTGCGGACAGCCACAAGGCAAGCCTTACGATGATGAAAGGCGGTGAACACTGGTTTCATACTAAAGAGCAGATGGCATTTTTAGATAACTGGATTGTAAACGAATAAAAAAAGGGGTGTCTGATGTATTTTCAGGCACCCCCGTTTTCAGGCTATTTATGCTCGCCGATACTTTTTTCCATCCATATCATGGCATACCAGCGGTTAAACTTTTTGCCGCAATTACGGAAGGTTCCGACTGTCTTAAACCCCATGTGCTCGTGGAATTTCTGGCTGTTGAAGTTAAGGTACTCATCTTCCTTTTCATTCGGAACGCCGATACAGGCATAAAGATTGATGATTCCCTGTTTTTTAAGCTCAGCTTCAAGAGTTTCATATAAGGCACGACCAAGGCCCGTTTTTCGGGCAGATTTTTCAACATAAATTGAAAGTTCTACATTCCATTTATATGCTTCGCGGGCCTTAAAAGTATTGGCATACGCATAGGCAAGAATTTTTCCATCTTTTTCAACACAAAGATAGGGATATTTCTTCGTAATTGATTCAATCCGGTTTTCAAATTCTTCAACTGACGGAACATCATATTCAAATGTAATTGCTGTATTTTTTACATAATAGGAATAAATATCTACGAGCTGAGCAGCATCAGCTTTTGTCACTGGACGTATAAAATCTTTCCACATAATTTATTTGTCCTTATTGCAGAATTCATCAAGTATATTGTTATTTTTTTCTGATAGTTTTGTTTTTGGGTCAATAAACACCGCTGTTGCAGAAAAATCAGCTATATCAAGTAAAGTCTTTAATTTTGATATTGCTTTTTCGGCACCTCTACCAGCCTGACAGGCATAAACAGCTATTTTCTTTTTCTGCAATTTTTCTTTATTTTCAAAGACAAAAGTTCTGATTGGAGGAGCAAATGTGCTTGCCCAAACAGGAAAACCTATAATGATTTCATCGTAAAGAGAAAGATCTACAGAATACGGTTCAAGCTCAGGTTTTTCACCCATTATGGCACTTTTTCCGCCCCAGACATACTTTGCAAAGCCTTTATCCAAATAAGCCTTTTTTGGAACAAGCCGCAATGTATCAGCAGAAAGCCGTTCAGCCAGTTTTTCTGCTATGTACTGCGTATTTCCTTCCAGTGAATAATAAACAATCAACTTTTTCAATTTTAAACTCTCCCAGTCAATTTCGTTACCTCAAACCGATCGGTACGATTTTAATTATATCAATCTTCAATACTATAATCTGCTTTAGCAAGAAATTCTATTGCTCGGTCAAAGTTCTCCTTTTTGACAAGAATATAAGAGGAATAAAATCTCCTAAATTTTTTCAAAAGCTACAGTTTTTTCTTTCAGCGAGATTTTGCCGACTTTGAAGCCATATTCAGAAAGTTCCTTTTTAAATGTCAAAAAAGAGTGGTCTATCGGAAATCCTTCTATATTTTCTATTTCGGCAAAACTCAAGCTGAAACTCTCTGTGCCATT